>CANIFK010000475.1 GCA_947466555.1 Acidobacteriota bacterium
CGCCCCGCCCCCGCCCATAATCGCCAGCAGCGTTCCAATCGGCGCCAGCGAATCGGTCGCCATCTTGCCCAACGCGTCCCGGTTCAACCCGCGCCGCACGCCAAACGCATACATCGCGACAAGCGCCGTAATCAGCAACGCCGTAAACGGATGCCCCAGGAACCCCAACACCCCGCCCGTTTGAAACTTCGCAATATCAGCCACCGACGAAGCAAAGATAAAGAGCACCGGCAAAACCAAAACCAGAATCACCAGCCCCACGCTCGGATCCGGATACGGCGACTTCTCTTCCTTCACCCGCGTCGCCATCTCCGGCACCGGAATGAACAACCGGTTCGCAATCCACCGGCCGTACAAAATGCCGCCCGAAATCGCCATCGGGATCGACAGCATCGCGCCGTACAATATCGTCCGCCCCAGGTCCGCACCCAATAACGACGCGGCCGCCGAAGGCGCCGGATGCGGCGGCACCATCGCGTGCGTCACCGTCAACGCCGCCGTCATCGGCAGCCCATAGTACAGCAACGACTTCTTCGATTCCTTCGCCAAACTCCAAGCCAGCGGGACCAGAATGATAAACCCGACTTCAAAGAAAATCGGCAACCCCACCATGAACGCAGCCACCAGCACCGCCCACACCGCGTTCTCTTTTCCAAACTTGCTCAACAGCCAATCCGCCAACACCCGGCCACCGCCGGAGTGTTCCAGAAACCGCCCGATCATCGCGCCCAGCGCCACCACGACAGCAATAAACCCCAGCGCCTCACCAAATCCAGTCTGAATGGATTTGATGACTTTCACCGGCTCCATGCCCACGCCAAGCCCCAGCGCCATGGAACTAATCAGCAGCGCAAGAAAGGCATGCAGCCGCACCGCAAGAATCAGGAACAGCAGGAGCGCAATAGCGCCCAGCGTCATAGTGAGGAGGAAGGGTCCGTTATCTGGCACGAACCCGTTAGTTTACACTCTATGCATGCAACGCCGGAACTTCTTTGGAACCAGCCTCTCCGCGGGCCTCATGCAAGGCCCCGCCGAACCCCAGATCGACCGTGAGTACCAATCCGGTGGAACCGGCGGCGTCGCCTACAACGTCCCCGTCACCGTCGAGCGCAAAAAACCCGGCAAACCCCACGCCGGCAAAGTCTTCGCCGCCATCCAGCCCCATTGCGACGACGTCCCCATCTTCGCCGGCGGCCTCTGCCTCAAGCTCATCGACGAAGGCTACACCGGCTACTTGATCACTCTCTCTAACGACTCCATGGCCGGCACCGGCCCCTCCATCGGCGACATTGTATACAAAAACGAGCAGGACACCTACGAAGTCGGCCGCCGCCTGAAGTGCAAGGAGTCGTTCTTCCTGAACTACCCCAACCACAACATGGACGCCTGGCCGCTGGTCGAAATCCGCGCCCGCCTCATCTTCCTCTTCCGCGTCCTCAAAGTCGACACCGTCATCGTCTACGACCCGTCGTCGCTCTACGAGCGCAACCCCGATCACGTCATCACCGCCAAGGCGGTCGAATCGGCCTTCTGGATGGCCAGCAGCCGCTGGGACTACCCCGAGCACTTCAAAGCCGGCCTCACGCCCCACGGCCCCCAAGACGCCTACTACTTCGCCCGCGGCCCCCAAATCGTCAACCGCGTCGTCGACGTCAGCGACTACATCGACGGCAAAGTCCACGCTAATCTCGCCAACGTCACCCAAGGCCCTGCCGGCAACAACGGCGCTTTCCTGAAAGCAAAACTCGCCGCCCAAGGCAAGAAACTCCCCATCCTCGGCAACGACGACGCAACGGCCAACAAGAACTACACGAAGTACTTCGCCCTGTCCCGCGACCGTGTCCGCGGCAAACAACACGGCGTCAAATACGCCGAGGTCTACCACTACGTCAGCCGCGACGAAAACCCCATCGACGAATACATCTCCCAAAACGCCGTCCCGCTATGAAGCGCGTTCACATCGTATCGGTCGAAAGCGATCTCGAAGCCCAAGCCCTCCGCGCCGCCTGTGAATACTGGGGCGCGGAGGTGTCGATCACCTGGGCCGCCAACGCCAATCAAATCGTCGATTTCTTCTCCGCCGCCCCAGCCCACGATGTCATCATCCTCGCCGGCCACGGCGACGACGATGGACTCTCCCTCCCCCAACTTGCCCCCGCCATCGCCGCCAACTACAAATTCCAAAACAAAATCCGCCCCGTAGACTTCGCCACATTCCTTCACCTCAAAGCCAACATCGTCCTCAATACCTGCTGTTGCGGAGGCACCCCGGCCATGGCGGCCGCCTTCCTAAACCACGGCGCCAAAGCCTACATCGCCCACCCCGATTACCCCGACGGCTCGGAGGCCCTCCTCTTCTCGCTCCGCTTCCTATACGCCTGCCTCGTGCTCGAATCCCCCTCCCTCCCCGCGCCACCGGACAATGCTGGCTTCCAACTCACCCTCGCGTAATCCGCCACGACATCCGCAACAAATCCCGCAACTCCCCTTCGGAAACCTTCCCCAACCGCACCAGCACCACCCCATGCGGCGCGTAGTAATCGGTCAGGTAGTAGACGCCGGGACGCTCCGCCAACATCTCCCCCAACTCCTCAGCCCCCACCCGCACCACCAGCGAATCCGGCTCCGCCGAACGATGCTGCGCCATCCCCGCCATAAACCGCCCACCAACCCGCAACACCCCGTCGAACGTAACCCCTTCCAACGCCATCCCAGCCTCGCGCACCAAATACAACACGCTACTTCCGCCTCGGAGGGAGTGGCATATCAATGAACGTATAACTCCCAATCCCCGCGCTTTCAACCGCCCGCGTAATGGCCTCTCCATGTCCGCGAACAATCGGCCAAATGTTCGAACCAAGTACGACAATCGCCAACTTTCGCCCAGTCAAGTTCTGCTGGTACTGAATGTTCTGATCCGCCGTGACCAGCACGTCGAATCCGTCATCCTCAGCCGCCCTTAGCAACTTCCCGTTCTCCAACTGCACTGGCCACCCGGTTTGCACGAACGTCCAAACCTCGTGGCCGCTCAGGAAGCTCCTGACGCCGATGGGAACGTTCTTGTCAAATAGAGTGCGCAACGCGGTGGCTCTTCGCGTAGGCCAATACGGCCTCTACCAACTCCAAAGGAACCTCAAACTGTTCCGCGATTTCGGAGGCATCCACACCAAAATCCGAGTTGTCCACGATCGCCGCGGCGGGCAATCGAGTGCCTTTTAAAACAGGAACCCCGCTCTGCACGTCCGGCTTCATCTCCACCAAACGGCACGCGGACCAATCGACAGTCTCAGCGTGATCCATAGTCGACCTCCCCTCTATCATTCCACAGAGCCTCCATACACAGTCTCCTCCTCCACATCCGTCGGACTCTCAAACTCCAACCGGTACCCATCCGGGTCCGTCACCGTCGTCACCCACAACCCGTTCCCCACAAACGGCCGCGTCGCCTCCACACCCCGCTCCAAAAACGCATGATACAAAGCCAACGCATCCGAACACTGAAAACACACCGTCGCCCCCGCCTGCACCCGCTCCGGCAAACACGTCTGCAGCATCAACGCCGCCTCGCCCAACTCCAGCCAACACCAACGAATCCGCCCCTCCGGCGCCCACTCCTTCGTCCGCACCGCCCCCAACCCGTCGCAATAAAACCGCAACGCCCGCTCCATATCCGTCACATGAAAAAACGGCACCGCCTGCTTCACGTTCCCTTGCATCCCATCACTATACCCGCCCAACGTTTTGATAGCATCAAGCCTATGCGTTTAGCCCTACTCTTCTGCGCGGCCCCGTTGTTCGCCGCGCCGGACACGGCCGCCGAAAATTTCGAGATGAAAGTCCGGCCCATCCTGGCCAACCGCTGCTACGGCTGCCACTCCACCGCCCCCCTCGGCGGCCTCGCCGTCAACTCGCGCAACGGCCTCCTCAAAGGCGGCAAAACCGGCCCCGCCGTCGTCCCCGGCAAACCCGAAGAAAGTCTCCTCATCCAAGCCGTCGCCCACACCAACGACAAGATGAAGATGCCCCTCGGCGCTCCCCGCATGCCCGATGCCGAAATCGCCATCCTCACCTCCTGGATCAAGGAAGGCGCCTTCTGGCCCGAAGTGAAATCCACCAGCACCGGCAAAGGCAAATACGTAATCACCGCCGAACAACGCAAATTCTGGGCCTTCCAACCCATCGCCAAAACGCCCGGCAACATCGATCAATTCGTCAACGAACAGCTCAAAACCAAACAACTCACCCCCAACAAACCCGCCACCCGCCGCGACCTCATCCGCCGCGCCTACATCGACTTGACCGGCCTCCCCCCCACCTTCGCCGAAGTCCGCGATTTCGAAAACGACAAGTCCCCAACCGCCTTCGCCAAAGTCGTCGACAAGCTCCTAGCCTCCAAGCACTACGGCGAACGCTGGGCCCGCTACTGGCTCGACGTCGCCCGCTACTCCGACGACCGCATGGACTCCGACGTCGATCTCCCCTACCCCAACTCCTTCCGCTACCGAAACTGGGTCATCGACGCCTTCAATAAAGACATGCCCTACGACCAGTTCGTAAAGGCGCAAATCGCCGGCGACCAACTCGACAACAAAGAACACGCCATCGGCCTCGGCTTCTACGGCTTGAGCCCCGAACTCACCGACGATCGTGTCGACGTCACCACCCGCGGATTCATGGCCCTCACCGGCGCCTGCGCCCAATGCCACGACCACAAATTCGACCCCATCCCCACCAAGGACTATTACGCCCTCCAAGGCGTCTTCAGTTCCACCAAACGCGGCGAATTCGAACTCGCCCCCGCCGACCAGGTCAAGGCCTACAAAGCCCAGGAGAAGAAAATCACCGACGTCAAAAAGCGCATCGAAGCCTTCCTAAAAGCCCAAGCCGAAGAGCTCGCCGAAATGCTGGCGTCAGAATCCCCGCGCTACATCCGCGCCGTCCGCAACCCCTCCGCCCCCACCGATGGCCTCGACGCCGAAGTCCTCGCCCGCTGGACGCGATA
>CANIFK010000476.1 GCA_947466555.1 Acidobacteriota bacterium
ACGCTCTATGCTTCGGAGGCTTCGACGACGGGATTTCCGTTGGCGGATGGCTTCAGTTTCGACGTGCCCGGGGAGAGCGTGAGCTTCTGGGTGGAGGGCGAGACGGCGAGCGTGCGGGCGGGCGACGCCACGATTCACTTGAGCGTGGAGGGCAGCACGGCGGTGGGCGTGCAGTGCCCGGTTACGGTGGCCTCGGTAACCGCGATTTCGGCGACGGTGCCGGTGACGACGAGCCGGACGGGGCGGCTTCCGGTGGCGCAGGACGAAGTGACGGTGAGCGGGCAGAGCCTGGTTTTGTTGAGCGGTGCGGTGGAGGAGGCGCGGCCGGTGCGGCTGGCGGCGGTGACAGCACCGGAGGGCGTGGGAATCGAGTGGTCCGTGGAGCGGGCCGAGGATGACGGGGAGGCGGCGTTGGCGGTATCGGCGAAAGCAGTGCCGACGTTGACGGAAGGCGCGCTACTAAGCGATGCGACGGGAACGTTCCGGGTGCGCGCGGCGGCGGGCGGCGCGGGCGAGTGGGGCGGGCCGGTGGCGGAGATGGAAATCGTTTTGATTCATGCGGCAATGGCGGAGCACGCCAGCGTAGTGAACGGGCGACTGTGCGGGTGCGCGCGTGTGGCGGGGACGGACCGGTTTGGGTTGCACGCGGGCGATCGGCCGGCGGTGCAACTGGACGGTACGGTACGGCTGACGGGCGGCGGGCCGGAGGGGCGGCGGGGAGTGGAGGCTGTTCGCGGGGGCTGGATGGGGAATATTGTCAGCGAGAACTCGGGTGCGCGGTACAAGGGCGGGTCGAGCACGCAGACGGTGTACAAGTACAAGGCCGGGGCCGAGGAACTGGTTGTGGATCTGGACGCCGGGCCGCTGTTGCACGCGCGGACGGGTGAGCGGACGCTGCCGGGGTGCACGATGGAGACCGGCGAGGACGGCACGGTGGCCTTCCGGGCGGGCGTGGCACCGGGGGTGACAGCTCCCGTGATCGACGGCGCGGCGCTGGAGAAGACGATTGAACAGATTTGGAGTTACTCCGATGGCCAGGCGTATTTGACGCTTTGGACAGAGGACGCGCCGGAGCAGTTGGGCGTGTTGGCGCAGATTGGCTGGTCGTTTACGGGCGACTATACGTGCACGCCGGCGAAGACGGTACGGACGGTGATACCGGCTCGGCTGGCGGGGACGCGACCGGTGGTGTATCCGCGGCTGACGCCGGCGGGCCAGACAGAGATGGAAGCGCATCCGCCGGTGAGCGGGCGGAGTACTGTAGAAGAGTCATGATCGGCAAAACAATCGACCACTACCTGATCCTGGAGAAGCTGGGAAATTCGGAGACCACGACGGTCTACAAGGCACAGGACCTGCGGCTGGACCGCGTGGTGGTGCTGAAGGCTATTGATGTGCCGGAGAATGACAGCGACGCGCTGGCGGCGTTCCAAAAAGAAGCGCGGGCCGGGGTGTCGTTGAGCCATCCGAATATCGCTTCGATTTTTGACATTATCGACCAGCCGGGCGGGCGTTATCTGATCTATGAGTATCAGCCGGGCGGGTCGTTGCGGGAGCGGATGCAGAGGGCGGTGACGTCGGGCGAATTGATTCCGATTGACCGGGCGGTTGACTACGTTTTATGCGTGGCGCAGGGGTTGGCGGAGGCGCACCGGCACGGGGTTGTGCATCGGGACGTGTGCGCGGAGAACGTTGTTGTGACGCCGACGCACGCGGTGAAGGTGACCAACTTCGGAAAGGCGCGATTCGGCGACGGGCCGACGTTTGCGGGGAATGGTTCGATTACCGGGGCGTTTGGCGTGTTTGTGCCAGAGCGTTTGCAGGGCCAGGCGGTGGATCACCGGGGCGACGTGTATTCGCTGTGCGCGCTGCTGTATGAGCTGCTGACGGGGGAGAAGCCGTTCCGATCAAAGAACGCGGCGGCGCATCTGCAAGAGGTGATGTACCAGCCGGTGCCGCAGATGGCCGAGGTGCGGCCGGGGGTATCGGAGGGGCTGCAGAAGATCGTTGAAAAGGGGATGGCGAAGAAGCCCGAGGACCGTTACGCAACGATGGATCTGCTGGTGGAAGACCTGCGGAAAGAGTTGCGCGACGGGCTGCAGGCGAACGATCCGCTGCCGGAGGAGCCGGCGGTGGCGGTGCTGCCGTTTACGGCGGTGGGCGGGGACGCGGCGTTGGCTGCATTCTGCGATGGGTTGACGGAAGAGGTGGCGTATCAGCTGTCGAGCGTGATCGGGCTGCAGGTGGCGGCGACGACGTCGGCGGCGCGGTTCAAGGGGCGCGCGGACGACCTGCGGAAGGTGGGCGCGCAGTTGAACGTGAACCTGATTCTGGAGGGGAACGCGCGGACGGCGGGAAACCTTGTGCGGGTGATTTTGAAGCTGACGGATGTGGCGTCGGGGTACCAGATCTGGACCGAGCGGCTGGACCGGGACATGGCGCACGCGCTGCAGGTGCAGGACGAGGTGGGGCAGCGGGTGACACAGGTGCTGCAGGCGCGGGTGGGCGGCGAGGCGATTGTGGCGGCGCCGATGGTATCGAGCGGAATGACGGGGCAGTTCGCGATTACGATGCGGACGGAGCCGCCGGTGCGGCCGCTGGTGATGGAAGAAGTCTTGCAGGCGGCGCGAGGGTTGGCGGCGCCGTTGGAGATATTGACCGAGGCGATCCGAACGGCGCTGCGGAATCCGGACACGGCCGAATCGCAGGTGGCGTTGGGATACGCCAACGCGGTGTTGGGGAAGGCGCCGGGGATGGCGGAGCAGGCGTTTTTGCGGGCATTGGAGTTGGACCCGACGAACCTTTTGGCGTTGACGGGATTGGCGACGCACGTTATGGTGCCGCAGAAGCGAATGGAGGAGGCCGAGGCGCTGCTGCGCCGGGCCGACACGGGCGCGATTGAGACAGTGATGGCGATGGCGTGGGTGCAGTTCTGGAAGGGCGACTACGCGGCGGCCGTTGGGCTGTGCCGGCATGCGTTCAAGATCGATTCGAATGAGCCGACGGTGTACCTGTTGCTGGGGCGCGCGTATGCGGCGCTGGGGCAGTACCGGGAGGCGATCATTGCCTGCGGGCGCGGGCGGGTGTTGGCACCGGATGATCCGCGGATGGCCGGAGCGTTGAGCTACAGCTATGGCCGGAGCGGGCAAGCCGATGAGGCAAACCGGTTGGCCGATGAGTTGGGCAGCATGGCCAAGCAACGGTATGTTTCGGTGCTGGACGTGGCGATGCCGTACGCGGGGCTAGGGCTGGGCGAGTGGGTTTCGTGCTGCCTGGAGCGGGCGCGGGAGGAGAAGCCGGTGGCGATGCTGTGGTGGGAGTTGTCGCCGGAGTGGCGGGAGTTCCGGTAGGGGGTTGTAAGTGTGATAAGGATAGCGGCATGAAACTCTTCGTTGTGTCGCTACTTGCTTGTGGATTGGCCGCTTTGGCGGCGGATGTGACCGGCAAATGGACGGCGCAGGTTCCGGGCCGTCAGGGACAGGCGCGGGAGACGACGTTTACGTTGAAGCAGGACGGCGAGACGCTGACCGGGACGGTGTCCGGACAGCAGGGTGACCAGCCGATTAAAGACGGTAAAGTGAGCGGGAACACGATCACGTTCGTGCGGGAATCGCAGCGCGGGAAGCAGACGTTTACCGGGACGATTGCCGGGGACGAGATCAAGTTCAAGCGGGCGATGGAGCAGGGCGAGCCGCAGGAATTTGTGGCAAAACGGGCGAAGTAGAGCTATTTCGGTTCGACTTTGGTGAGCGTGATGGGGCCGATGCGGTCGTAGATCCACTTCTTCGGGCTGTGGTGCTGCGCGGAGAAGGTGCCGACCCATTTGCCGTCCTTCCATTCCAGTTTCCAGCGGAGGGGTTCGCCGCCTTCGAAGGCGAGGAAGCTGTAGAAATTGACCTTGGGACCTTCCTGCTGGATTTCGATGGGGGTGCCGCCGGTGCCGGATTTGCTGACACGGATGCCGGTGAGTTTACCGTTTTCGCTTTTGATTTCGAAGGTTTGGGACTCCTGGCGTTTGGTGCCGGCTTCGTCGATGGTGTCGGCGGTGCCGGTCCAGCGGCCGGTGAGGTCCTGGGCTTGGAGAATCGTTAGGGTGGCAAGGAGGAGGAGGGGTTTCATTGGGATTTTCCGGCGCTGTCGGCGGCGCGCATGGCTTCGACGACCATGGCGGGGGTGACGGGCATTGGTTCATTATGGATGGTTTCGCCGGGGATTGTGGCGCGGGTGGCGATGGTTTGGAGTATTTCCGGGGATGGGTTGGGGATGCCGATTTCGGCGAAGGTGGCGGGGAGGCCGACGCTTTTGGAGAAGGCGATGACTTCGTTGACGGCGGCCTGGGGTTGGGATTCGAGCATGAGCTGCGTGAGGAGGCCGAAGGCGACCTTTTCGCCGTGCATATAGGCGTGGGTGCCGTGGGCGGTGGTGAGGCCGTTGTGAATGGCGTGGGCGGCGGCGAGGCCGGAGGATTCAAAGCCGAGGCCGGAGAGAAGTGTGTTGGCTTCGACGAGGCGTTCGAGGGCGGCGGTGGGGGTTTTGGTTTCTAGGGCTTTGATGGCGGCGACGCCGTCGGTGAGGAGGGTTTTGTAGCAGAGCTCGGCGAGGGCGAGGGCGCTTTGGGTGGAGGCGCCGCCGCGCATGTTTTTGACGCTGCCGGCGACGCAGACTTTGGCTTCGAACCAGGTGGCGAGGGCGTCCCCCATGCCGGCGACGAGGAGGCGGGCGGGGCTTTGGGCGATGACGGTGGTGTCGACGAGAACGAGGTCGGGATTGCGGCGGTAGATGCGGTAGGTTTCGACGGTGCCGGCTTCGGTGTAGATGACGGAGAGGGCGCTGCAGGGGGCGTCGCTGGAGGCGATTGTGGGGCAGTTGACGATGGGGAGATTCAGATCGGCGGCGATGGCGCGGGCGGCGTCGAGGACCTTGCCGCCGCCGGCGCCGATGATGATTTTGGCTTTGATATTTTGGGCGGTTGTGACGCCGCGCTGGACTTCGGCGGC
>CANIFK010000477.1 GCA_947466555.1 Acidobacteriota bacterium
AAACCGCTCGCCGCCATGCCGCCCACGTGGTTGTGATACTCCACCAACGCCACTCGCCGTCCCAATCGTGCCGCCGCCACCGCCGCGCCAATCCCCCCCGGCGTGGCCCCATACACCACCACATCAAACGTCTTTGGCGTCGCCGCCAGCGGAATCTCGGTGATCTGAATATCTTCCTTGTTCGTCGAATACACTACCCACAACGAGCCCCCGTGCTCCATCGCGTGCGGGTACTGCAACGTCCCTTTCCCCTGCTTAAATCGCGGCCCGGGCGCATCGCGCCGGATCGCCGCCGGCTGCAGAAACTGCCACCCGTCGCGGCTATAGGAGATCGCCAGCGGGTCGCGCCCCTCCGGGTTCGGATTGTTGATCAGATAGTACGCCCCCGTCGACAGTCGCCCGATATAGTTCTTGCTCGTCGCGTCCGGATAGTTCGTCACCACCGCCGGCGACCACGTCTTCCCCTCGTCGCGCGACACCATATGGATCAGCCGCCGCGACTTGTTGTTGTCGCGAATCACCAGATGCGCCACCCCGTCGGCGCCGACGAACCAGCTCGGCTCATCCAACTTTTCAAACGGCGGCGGCGCGGCCAGCGGTTGATAGGTCCACTTCGTCGGCGCGGCCGGATCGGCATACGCCGCAAACAGGTCCATGTTCTCATCGCGGCACGGCATGAACAGGCGCGCGCCCAACCGCTCCGGAGGAAAGTTGTTCATACACTTCGGTGCGAACACGCCCTGCTCTCTCCACGCAGCCCCCGTCCAGGCAAACCACACCAGCGTCAAATCCCGCCACACCGGAGCCTTCCCTCTCAACCGGTAGTCGGCACTCGCCACCCGCGCGCCCAACGCGTATAAATGCCCATCCCGCACAAACAGCCCGCGCGCAATCCATCGCTGGGGTCCCTTCGCCCCATCCGGATCGGCCGCCAGCACGCGCGCCCCCGACCACTGATGCCCATCCCGGCTCGTCGCAAATAGAATCTGTTGATCCGGGTCCTCTTCCTGCCCCGCGGCTGAAGACCACATCGCAAAAAACTGCCCATCGAAATGCGCCAGATACGAATGCAGATTAAACTGCGACTGCCCCGCCACGCCCGCGAACACCGTGCTCGTCCGGCCCTTTAACAACTCCAACCGCCCCATCGCGGCCGAATCTCCCAGCAGCCGTTCCGCCTGCCCGAACAGTCCGCACGCGCCCAACAACAAAAACAGAAAATTTCTCATGATGCCCACCCAGTAGCTTATAGCAGCAGCGAAAGTTCACAGAAACCACTAGTTCGGGTGGCATATCAGGTGGGATATACTGTCCGCATCCAGTCCTACATTCTTAAGGACCTTTAAGAGGAAATCAGTTTCATGTCCAAATGGTTATTCCTTGTGGCGCTTAGTTGCGCCGCAATACTTCCCGCGCCTGCGCAGGTCGCCTCCGCTGAAGTCAGCGGTACCGTGCTCGACCCAACCGGTGCGGGTGTTGCCAACGCCAAAGTCACCGCTACCAACAAAGCCACCAACGTAGTCCGCGAGACCGTTACCAATCCCACCGGGGCCTATCTCATCAACCTGCTGCCCCCCGGCGACTACGTGCTCGCCGTCGAAGCACCCGGCTTCAGTAAGCTCTCCCAGTCCGGCCTCTCCCTGCAAATCAATCAGCAGGCGCAGATGGATCTGACGCTCAAAGTCGGCCAGGTCTCCGAAGTCCTCGAGGTCACCGCCGCCGCGCCGATGCTCCAATCCGAAGCGTCCTCGCTCGGTACCGTCGTCAGCGAAAAGCTCGTCAACCAGCTTCCGTTGAACGGCCGCAACTTCATCCAGCTCGCCACCCTAAGCCCCGGAGTCAACGGCGTCGGCTTTGGCGCCGGCGGCACCATCATGAGTGGCACCCGCCCCGATGACCGCCGCCCCGGCACCGAAATCTTCTCCAACGGCAACCGCGAAGGTTCCAACAACTTCCTCTACGACGGCATCGACAACAACGAGCGCCTCACGCTCTCCATCGTTCTCCGTCCCGCCGTCGAAGCAGTCCGCGAATTCAAGATCCAGACCAACATGTACTCCGCCGACGTGGGCCGCAACTCCGGCGCCGTCGTCGACGTCATCACCAAGTCCGGTACCAACGACTTCCACGGCTCGGCCTTTGAATTTCTCCGCAATTCCGCCATGGACGCCCGCAACTTCTTCAGCCCCAAAGGCACGGCTTTCCCGTCCTTCCGCTTGAATCAATACGGCTTCTCCTTCGGTGGCCCCGTTGTTCTGCCCAAGCTCTACAACGGCAAGAACAAAACGTTCTTCTTCGTCGACTACGAAGGCTATCGCCGCGCCTCGCAGCAACTCCTGCTCGGCAATATTCCCACTGCCAAGATGCGCACCGGTGACTTCACCGAAACCGCCAACATCTTCGACCCGCTTTCCACCCGCGCCGCCGGCGCCGGTTTCACCCGCGATCAGTTCCCCGGCAACATCATCCCGGCCTCCCGCTTTGATCCCATTGCCCTCAAGATGATCCGCGCCTACCCCACGCCCACCAGCCCGGCTCGGTTCAACAACTATCTGGCCAACCTGGTCCAGAAGCAGGATTGGAATCAGGGCGACATCCGCCTCGATCACCAGATCACTCCCAAAGACATTTTCTTCGCCCGCTGGTCCATCCAGAACACCGAAACGGTTGTCCCCAGTTCCTACCCGGTGACCACCATTCCCGGCATCAATAAGCCGGTCAATCTCGGTGACGAAGGCTCCTTCGCCGGTACCAGCTTTGCGCCCACCCAGCATGCCGTGGCCAGCTACGCCAAGGTCATCACTCCGGCCCTGGTCAACGAACTCCGTGTCGGCTTCGCCCGTTTCCGTTTGGACTACACCGCCGATCAGTTTGAACCGGGCTCCGCGCTCGGCAATCAGCTCGGCGTCCCCAACGCCAACGTCACGCCTAACGAACAGAGCCTGCCCATCTTCTCGCCCGCCAGCTACATCGGCATCGGCCAAACCCGTTCGCTGCCCATCTTCCGCCGCGAGAATACGTTCCAGTACATCGACAACGTCACCTACACCGTCGGCCGCCATACGCTCAAGTTCGGTGGCGACTTCCGCCGCCGTCAGCTGACCATCTATCAAACCAACATGGGTAACGGCCGCTTCAACTTCAATCAGGCCCTCACCGACTCCCGCGCCGGCTCCGGCGGCGACTCCATGGCCAGCTTCATTCTCGGTTATGCCACCCTCATCGGGCATGATTACACCCAGAACTGGCCCGGCCAGCGCGGCTCCGAAATCGGCACCTACTTCGCCGACGATTGGCGCGTGAACAAGAAGTTGACCATCAACCTCGGCATTCGTTGGGACTACTACAGCCCCTATAGCGAAGTCGGCAACCGCTGGGCCAACTTCAATATCGCCACCGGCAAGATCGATATCGCCGGCCAGAACGGTGTCGACAAGTACGCGGGCATCAAGCCCTACTACAAGAACTTCGGTCCCCGCTTCGGCTTCGCCTACTCCCTTGGCGCCCACTCGGTGATCCGCGGCGGCTACGGCCTCTTCTACAACCCGACGGGCAGCGAAGCCGGCTCCATGCGCCTCTTCCGCAACGTGCCCTTCGGTTCCACCATCAACATCACCCCGGGCGACATCAATCCCGGCACCCGTGTTCAGGACGGCTTCGCGCCTCTCGTCCCGGTCAACTTGACCACCCCGGCCTTCGGCACCATGACCGCCGTTGACCCCAACTTCCGCCCCTCTTTCGCGCAGCAGTTCAACCTGACTGCCGAACACGAAATCGCCCCCGCGGCGATGGTCGTCAAAGCGGCGTTGGTCGGCAACCTTGGCCGTCACCTCTATAACACCTTCGATGCCAATCAGCCCATCCCCGGCGCCGCGGCCCTCAATACCCGCCGCCCGCTGTACAACCTCAACCCCAACCTCGCCGGCGTGAATTACTTCACCGTCAACGGCCTGTCGAACTACTACGCCCTGCAGGTCACTGTCGACAAGCGCATGGCCAAAGGCTTGAACGGACTCTTCGGCTACACCTGGGCCCACGCCATCGACAACGTACCGCTCGAATTCGGCGGCGGCAGCTCCGGCCCGCTCCCGCAGGATCCGCGCAACATTCGCCCCGAACGCGGCAACTCCATCATGGACATCCGCCATCGCCTCACCGCCAGCTATCTCTACTCCCTGCCTTTCGGTAAGGGCAAGAGCTTCCTGAACCACGGTGGCGTCGTCGATCAGATCATCGGCGGCTGGCAGACCAACGGCGTTCTCGCCATTCAGACCGGCCTGCCCTTCACGCCGACTCTGAACACTTCCACCACCAACGGCACCGCCAGCCGCCCCGATTCCAACGGCAGCAAGGGCAACGATCCCCACACGCTGCAGCGCTGGTTCGATCCGTCGGTCTTCACCACCCCGGCTCCGTTCACCTACGGCAACGCCGGCCGCAACATCCTCTTTGGACCCGGCCGCTGGAACTGGGACATGTCGCTCTTCAAGAACTTCGTGATCCGCGACCAGATGCGCTTTGAACTGCGCGCCGAAGGCTTCAACGTCTTCAACCACCCGCAGTTCGGCCAGCCCAACGGCGCTGTCGGCAACGCGCAGGTCGGCGTTATCACCAGCACCGTCGGCAATCCTCGCCAGTTGCAACTGGGGCTCCGCTTCCAGTTCTAACCCACACCAACAACCAACCGAAAGCGGGCGCGGGAGTACTCTCCCCCGCCCGCTTTCCCGTTAAAGGCTACACTCGAAGAAATGGGCAGAATTCGCGTCCTTCCGGACGCCGTTGCGAATCAGATTGCCGCCGGCGAAGTCGTCGAGCGGCCCGCCTCCGTCATCAAGGAACTCCTCGAAAATTCGCTCGACGCCGGTTCCACATCCATCTCCATCGAAGCCGAGTCCGGCGGACGCCGCCTGCTCCGCATCACCGATAACGGCTGCGGCATGCTGCGCGATGACGCCATGCTCGCCTTCGAACGCCACGCGACTTCAAAAC
>CANIFK010000478.1 GCA_947466555.1 Acidobacteriota bacterium
ATCAATAACGGCGTGATCACCGCGAACGCCGTCATCGTGTGCCCGCTCGGGAACGAAAATCGGTCCGGCGGCAACAACGTCGCCCACGCGTGCGGCGCAATCGCACACGGCCGCGGCCGGTTCGCCAGCTTCTTCAACACAACAAATAGCCCCACGCCAACCGCGCCCGCCGCGGTCGCCGCGCCCACCGCCTGCGCCCCGCCGTCACCGCCAAACAGCAACACCGCCAGCCCCACGGCGTACCAAAGCCACCCATCACCGCCCCGCGTCGCCCAGATCATCCACAGCCGCACCCACCGCGGCGCCATCCAGTTATTACAACGCCGCATCACCACCATATCCCGCGTGGCAATGTAGTCCAGTACGTTCGCTGTCAATAGGCGGCTAGTGCGCATGCTTACTTGTACTCCGCACTCTGTTACAAACCTTTGAAGACTTCAAAAAACATTCGTGAATCAATTTGTTTCGCCAGCCGGACCGCTACAATAGGTACTAGTTTACCAAGTGGCAAAAAGACCAGCCGTCGATTTCATATTTTTTGATGCCGGAGGTGGCCACCGCGCCGCCGCCACCGCTCTCGAAGCCCTCATCAAACAGCAGGACCGCCCGTGGGACGTTCGCCTCGTCGATCTCCAGGACGTCCTTGACGAACTCGACATCTTCCACAAACTCACCGGCCTGCGCATGGAGGATATCTACAACACCCTCCTCGAAAAGGGCTGGACCCTCGGCTCCACTCAACTGGTGCCGGTCATGCACGCCATCATCCGCTTCTACCACTCCGCCCAGGTCAAGGTGCTGGAGCGTTACTGGTCCACCAACACCCCGGACATGGTCGTCTCCGTGGTGCCCAACTTCGACCGTTCCCTGTGGCAAGCCCTGCAACGGGTCAACCCCTCCATTCCCTTCGTCACCATCCTGACGGATATGGCCGACTACCCGCCCCACTTCTGGATCGAGCGCCAGAAACAGACCTTCATCTGTGGGACGGAGAAGGCCATGCAACAGGTACGGGAAATCAGCCCCGAGAGTTCCGCCCACCGCGTCTCCGGCATGATCCTCAACCCGAAGTTTTACGATGTAACGCCCATCGACGTACCGGCCGAGCGCGCCAAAATCGCCCTCGACCCAAACCGCGCCACCGGCCTCGTCCTCTTCGGCGGCCAGGGCTCGGAGAAGATGGAAGAGATCTTAAACCTGATCGATCAGTCCAACTTCGATATCCAGCTCATCCTCATCTGCGGCAAAAACGAAAAGCTCCGCCGCCGTCTGGCCGAACGGCCCACCCGCATCGCCAAGTTCGTCGAAGGCTTCACCCGCGACATCCCCCACTACATGCAAATGGCCGACTTCTTCATCGGCAAACCCGGCCCCGGCTCCATCAGCGAAGCCATCCACATGGGCCTGCCCGTGATCGTCGAAAAGAACGCCTGGACCCTCCCGCAGGAACGCTTCAATGCGGATTGGGTCGTCGAACACAACGTCGGCGAGTCGCTCAAATCGTTCAAGCAGATCGTCCCCGCCCTCAACCGCATGCTCGCCCCCGGCCGCCTCCAGCAACTCCAAGCCAACGCCCGCGCCATCCGCAACCGCGCCATCTTCGAAGTCACCGACCTCCTCCAGACGTTCCTCCCCAAATAGCGCCCGCGTTTCCAAGTTTATATTGACACATGCCTATATAGATGATTATCTATATACGTGAGCCAACTCGACCAAGCATTCGCCGCTCTTGCCGACCCCACCCGGCGTGGAATCGTCGTGCATCTGGCCCGCAACGAGGCATCCGTTTCCGACTTGGTCGGCCTCTTCTCGTTGACCCAACCTACGATCTCCTCCCACCTGAAGGTACTCGAATCAGCCGGGTTAATTTCGCGCAGCCGGCAGGCACAGTCGCGGCCATGCAAGCTGGAGACCGTGCAATTGAAGGCGGTCACCGATTGGCTGGAGAACGTGCAAGAGATTTGGGAAGGCAACTACAAGCGCCTCGACGCGTTACTCGTCGAGTTGAAGCAAACACAGAAATAGGAGTGAAGGAAATGAAACCTGCTGAAGTGAGCGCACCGTCCGATCGGGAAGTGCTGGTGAAGCGGAGCTTTGATGCGCCGGTCAATCTGGTGTGGCAGGCCTATACGGATCCCGCGTTGATGCGTCGTTGGCTAACGGCCATGCCCGGATGGTCGATGCCGGTTTGCGAGATGACGACCGACGTAGGTGGGAAGTATCGCTGGCGCTGGCGACATGACGAGAGCGGCCAGGAGTTTGGGTTCATCGGAGAGATCCTGGAAGTCGCCTTGCATTCAAAGCTCGTGCATACGCAGATCTACGACCCGGGCGACGGAGCATTTGGATCGATGGGAGATGAGCCAACGATTATCACGGTCACCTTCACCGAGACCAACGGGATCACGAACGTGGCGACCTCGATCAGGTACGCTTCGAAAGCGGATCGCGATGCGGCGATGTCGACCGGCATGACGGATGGAATGGAACTGAGTTACCGGGCGCTGGATGGAGTGCTGGCGGGCTAGGGGAAGGAAGCGATGACTGCCGGAAGTGGACAAGGAATATTTCGATGAAACGGAGTGACACCAGCATGCGGACAACAGCCGCCCTCCTGATGACGCTCGCGGCGACTGACGCGTCGGCACAGCAGCAGCCAACGACGGGCTACGCGCCCGTTAACGGAATCAACATGTACTACGAAATCCACGGTGCCGGAGAACCCGTGGTGCTGCTCCACGGCGGGTTCATGACCATCACCAACAACTGGGCCGGATGGATCAGCGAGCTCGCCAAAACACGGAAAGTCATTGCCGTCGAAATGCAGGGTCACGGCCGCACGGCGGACGTCCCGCGCGAAATCAGCAACGAAAACCTGGCCGACGACGTGGCAGCGCTCCTCACGCATCTGAAGATCCCGCAAGCGGACCTCATCGGCTACAGCATGGGCGGAGCCGTGGCGATGCAGTGTGCGGTCCGCCATCCGGACAAAGTGCGAAGGGCAGTCATCATTTCGTCCACGTTCCGTCGTGACGGCATGATCGCGGAAGCGCGCGAACTTATCCCGAAACTCACGGCAGACCATTTCAAGGGATCGCCCATCGAGGTCGAGTACAAGAGCCTCAGTCCGACTCCGGACGACTTTCCGAAATTCGTCCAGCGGATGGCCGCCTCGGCCGCGAAAGCGAACGACCTTGAAGCCGACCAGCTGAAGGTCAACACGACGCCCATGTTTTTCATTCACGGCGACGCTGACGGCATACGGCTCGCCCACATCGCTGAAATGTTTCGCCTGAAAGGTGGCGAGGTCCACGGTGACATGAAGCGGCGCTCCGCGTCGCGATTGGCCATCTTGCCCGACACCACGCACGTGACATTGATGCGGCGCATACCCATCATCGTCCCGATGGTAAATGACTTTCTCGACGGCAAGTTCTAAAGGCGCAACGAGGAGAACGAAGTGATGACAACAAGGGCCACAGTTGCGGAATCACGCGCCTTCGTCAGTTGGCAGGACTATCAGGAGGCGCTCAAGCGCGCCATCGCCCCCCTGACCGCTGACCAACTGGGACAGCGCCTCCTGCCAGGCCGCCGTACACCGGGCGAAATAGCGGAGCACATCGTCTTTGGGCGGGCCTTCCATCTAGCTCGAATACTAGGAGCGGATGCCCCCGCGGAACTGACTTCGTATCAGCGGTGGGATGATGATGGCGACCCGCCCCGGACTGCGGCCGAGATCGTGCAGGGACTTGAGGTCACTTGGCGGATCATCGAGGACCGGCTGATGCGCGGATCCTCAGTCGACGCTTGCAACTATGGCGAGTCAGAGGTGGTCCGAACGATCTGGGGGCTTCTGGATCACGACCTGCCGCACGCCGGACAACTGTCGCTCCTCCTGCGATCAATCGGAATGCCTGGCGTAGAGATCTAAAAAGCCGTTCGGGCTACAGCAACCCCTCCAGCTTGTCCAACGATCCCGTCCAGCCCTTCGTCATGCCGCCGCGTTCTTTCTTGAAGGCATCAATTTCAGCTTCCGTCGCCGCACCGGCGGCTTCACACAGAATCGTAACGCGCGTAGCCGATTCACCCTCCTCCGCGAAAACGACCGTCATCAGCAGGGTATCCGGCCAAACCGGCGCAAACGGATGGCGCGACACCGCCCCGTCCCGGTCGCAAAACTGCTGCGTGTAGACGATCCGGTTCGGCGAGATCTCGCGATACTCCGTGCGGCCCCAGAACTCGAAACCCGGCGCATACATCCGCATCCGCATCCCGCTCCCTTCCCGGATCTCGCCTCCCAGAACTTCCACCTCCACTCCCGCCGGCGGCAGCCATTGGGCCAGATGGTCCGGGTCGGTCCACATCGCCACAACCCGCTCCAACGGCGCGTCGAAGGAGCGGTTGATGACGAATATCTCCTTGCCGGAGCTCTCCTTTTCCACATATTCGGCAAGCCGGTCCCACGTGGCTTCCCCGCCCGCTTGTTTGACAAACTTCCTCGCCTGCTCCGCCGCCTCCGGAGTGGGCAACGTCATCGTCATCTCCATCGCGGTTTGCTCGCCTACGGCCTTGAAATAGACGGACACCCGAAACATTGGCGGCTTGCCCTCGCTCGCCCCATGGTCATAAACCAGCGCCTCAAATTCCCGTACTTCGTGGTAGTAGGTGATGTTCGGATAGTCCGTGCCATCCGGCCCGTGCATCGTGTACACCCACGTCCCCCCCGGCCGCAGATCCTTGCTGTGGGTGGTCAGCGTAAAGCCCCGCGGACCCCACCACTGCGCCACCTGCTCCGGATCGGTCCACGCGTCCCAGACCGCCTCCAGCGGCGCGTCGTACAACCTGGAAATCTTCAACTCGTTCGACCTATGTCGTGCGGCCATTGCCTTTGTCCTTCCCTTTTTTCTTCCCAGCCGTAGCTTTCAAATAGGCATCCAGGCGGTCAAAACTTTCTTCCCAATACACCCGGTATTGCTCCACCCAATC
>CANIFK010000479.1 GCA_947466555.1 Acidobacteriota bacterium
AACATCATCACGTCGCTGGTGTCGAACCAGATGATTGCGCCGAGCTTCTGGGTGGACCCTAAGAGCGGGAACGATTACCTGCTGACGGTGCAGTATCCGGAGACGCAGATCCGGAGCCTGATGGATTTGAAAGCGATTCCATTGCGATCAGCGCGCGGGGCGGATTCGACGCGGCTGGACGCGGTGGCAACGGTGCGTCGTGGCGAGGCGCCGACGGAGGTGGACCACTACCAGTTGCGGCGCGTGATTGACGTTTTTGTTGGCCTTTCCGGGGAAGACCTGGGGAAGGTGGCGGAGCAGATTGACGCGCTGACGGCGAAGACGGAACTGCCGGCTGGGCTGCGGATTGATATGCGGGGGATGGTGCAGGGGATGCGGGCTTCGTTGCGGAGTTTTGCGTTGGGACTGGGACTGGCGGTGGTGTTGCTGTACCTGATTCTGGTGGCGCAGTTCCGGTCGTTTGTGGATCCGTTTCTAATTCTGCTGGCGGTGCCGATGGGGCTGACGGGGGTGCTGGTGACGCTGTGGGGGCTGGGGACGACGTTAAATGTGCAGTCGTTGATGGGGATCGTGATGATGGTGGGGATTGTGGTCTCCAACAGCATTCTGATTGTGGAGTTTACGCACCGGCTGGTGACCGATGGGATGCCGATGCGGGAGGCGGTGGCGATGGCGGGGCGGGTGCGGCTGCGGCCGGTGCTGATGACCTCGCTGGCGACGGTGATCGGGCTGTTGCCGATGGCGTTGAAAATGGGCACGGGGAGCGAGAGTTATGCGCCGTTGGCGCAGGCGATTATTGGCGGGTTGAGCGTTTCGTTGTTGTTCACGGTGTTCATTGTGCCGTGCGCGTATCTGCTGGTGCATGGGCGGGAGGAGAAGGCATGAGGGCGTGGGTGCTGTTGGTTGCGGGGATGGGCCTTTTCGGGCAGACGCCGTTGACGCTGGCGGAGGCGCAACGGTTGGCGTTGCAGAATCATCCGGGGCTGGAGGCGGCGCGCTTGGGGGCGGCGGTGGCCGGGGAAAAGGTGCTGCAGAATGAAGCGGCGCGGATGCCGTTTGCGACGGCGAATGTGACGGGAGCGGGGGCGCCGACGGGAGACCGCGTGGCGGCGGGCGGATTGAACAATCCCGTGATTTACAGCCGGTTGGCGATGGGGGTGACGGTGAGCCAGATGGTGGCTGATTTCGGGCGGACGTCGCAGTTGGTGGCGGGCGCGAAGTTGGCAACGGAGGCGGAGAAGGCGCGGGTTCGGGTGACGCAGGCGGATATTCTGATGAACGTGCAGCGGGCGTATTTTGCGACGCTGCGGGCGCGGGCGGTGGTGGGGATCGCCGAGTCGACTGTGGCGGCGCGGCAGTTGCTGGTGGACCAGGTGACGGCGTTGGTGAACGCGCAGTTGAAGTCGGGGTTGGACTTGTCGTTTGCGAGTACGAACCTGGCGGAGGGAAGGTTGTTGCTTTCGACGGCGATGAACGAGTATCAATCGGCACAGGCGTTGCTTTCGGAGGCGATGGGGTACGGGGATGCGCGGTTGTTCATGTTGGCGGAGGAGCCGATGCCGGCGGCGGAGACGATGGCTCGAGAGGCATTGACGGCGGAGGCGCTGCGGGACCGGCCGGAACTGGTGGCCGGGCGGCTGGACACAGATGCCGGGCGGCGGCTGGTGTTGGCGGAGAACGCGTTGAAGTATCCGTCGATCGCCGCGGTGGCGACGGCGGGTGTGTTGCCGGCGCATGTGCGGAATCTGGGGAGTAATTATGTGGCGGCTGGCGTGAATGTCAGTCTGCCGTTTTTGAACGGCGGATTGTATAAGTCGCGACAGCGGGAGGCGGAACTGCGAGTGAGCCAGGGCGAGCGGCGGGTGAAGCAGTTGGAGAACGCGGTGGCGCGGGATGTGGCGATGGCGATGTTGGATGTGACGACGGCGCGGGAGCGAATTGGATTGACGGAGCAGTTGATTGCGCAGGCTGGGAAGGCGTTGGAGCTGGCGCAATCGCGGTATGAGTTGGGGTTGAGTTCTATTGTGGAGTTGAGCCAGGCGCAGTTGGCGAAGACGGGAGCGGAGATCCAACATGCGACGGCGCGGTATGAGTATCAGTTGCGGCGGGCGGTCTTGGATTACCGTGCGGGGCGGTATTAGAAGGGGCTTGTTTCGCGAGAGGAAGAGGGCGGACAATTCGGAGGTGCGACTTCTTCTTTTCGCTGGTGGCCGGCGATGAACCGGCGGGAGTTTATGGCGGTGGGGATGGCGGCTTTGACGAGCCGGCCGAACATCCTCATGATTTTGATGGACGACATGGCCTCGCGGTCGTTGAGCTGCTATGGGAATCCGCACGTGAAGACGCCGCACCTGGACCGGCTGGCGGCCGAAGGGATGCGGTTTACGCAGGCGTATGTGACGCCGCAGTGCACGCCGACGCGGGCGACCTTTCTGACCGGGCAGTATACGGCACGGCACCGGATGTGGCACGTGATTCCCTGGTATGGCTACCCGTGGGCGCGGGTGACGGAACCGGGGTACGCCGAGGCGTTGCCGCGGACGGCGTTTACGCTGGCCAAGGGGTTGCGGGCTGCCGGGTATGCGACGGCTTGTATTGGCAAATGGCACCTGACGACGGGCGCGGATGGGGACTACGGGACGCTGCGGCCGGAGGGGGCGGGGCACTATGGTTTCGACGAGGGGATGCCGCGGATTCCCAATGAGGTGATGGCGGAAGACCTCGGGGTGAATCTGCTGTCCGACTTGGCGATGCGGTTCATGGAGCGGAACCGGGAGCGGCCGTGGTTCTGCTATTTATCGCATCACGCGATTCATAACGTGTTGGCGGCGCCGGGGGAGTTGGTGCGGAAGTATTTGGACAAGGGCTATCCGGCGACGGGGCTGAATAACGCGACGCTACTGGCGTCGATGGAGCACATGGACGCGGGGATTGGGCGAGTGCTGGGGCGGCTGGGGGAACTGGGGTTGGCGGAGCGGACTGCGGTGTTTTTTATGACGGATAACGGGGGGATTTATCAGCAGTATGATCCGGCGCCGGTGCGGACGGAGGATGGGTGGCGGCTGCGGCAGAGGGAGGTTCTGTTTGAGAGTACGCCACTGCGCGAGGGAAAGGGATTTACGTATGAGGGCGGGATTCGGGTTCCGCTGATTGTGCGGTGGCCGGGCGTGGTGAAGCGGGGAGGGGCGTGCGGGCAGGCGGTTCATATTGTGGATTTGATGCCGACGTTTTTTGAGATGGCCGGGGTGAACGCACCGGCGGGGTATGTGATGGATGGGCGGAGTTTGGTGCCTGTACTCGCGGGAGGGAAGCTGACGCGGCGGGCGCTGTATTGGTATATGCCGCTTTACGACATTCGCTGGGCGGTTACGCCGTGCGCGGTGGTGTTGGAGGGGGACTACAAGTTGATTGAGTATTTTGGGGATTCGTTTGATGCGGAAAACGGGGCGGCGTACCGGGTGGGGAACCGGTTGGAACTTTATAATCTGCGGACGGATGTGGGGGAGAAGCGGGATTTGGCGGGGGCTTTGCCGAAGGTGGTTGCGCGGTTGCGGGCGCAGTTGCACCGGTGGATTGAGTCGTGTGGCAGCCCGGTGCCGGGGCTGAATTCGGCGTACGATCTAGCGCGGGCGCTGGAGGAGACGAAGAAGCGCTAGTTGACGCCGGCGGGGTAGGCCGGGGATTTGGAGGCGTCGAGTTCGATGCAGGATTCACCAGCGGCGTGGGCCCAGGCGGGGCGTTGGGGCGTTGGGACGGAGGCGGTGAGGAAGACGGCGCAGAGCTCGTACTTGGGAGGGGTGAGCGGGTTGTACTTGTAGGGCTGTTGGGTGAAGGGATCGCTGACGGTGAGGCCGGGGGTGTCGCCGTTGGTGAATTCGTTGAGAGTTTTGGGGAGAGCTTTGGTGTCCTTGTCCCAGTGGGCGTGGACGCGGTTTGCGATCTGGTAGAGATCCTGGAGGCGCCGGCGGTCTTCGGCGTATTGGCGTTGTTCGGCGGGCGAGCCGGTTTTGAGGAAGCCGAGGCCGAGCGAGAGGAGGATGGCGCAGGCGGCGCCGAGGGCGAAGGACCGGTTCCAAGTGCGCTTGGCGGTGCCGCGGCTGTAGTAGAGAAAGACGGCGCCGGCGAGGATGGAAACGGTGAGGCATTGGGCGACGAAGCGGAGGGTGAGTTCACCCTGGAGGAAGGCGGCGACGAAGGTGACGAGATCGCCGATTAAGATGAGCGCGGTGAAGAGGAGGGCGATGTTGGTGAGCCAGCGTCGGATGGGGCTGGCGGCTTTGTCGGGGTTGGATTCCATGTCGGCGAGGACGGCGCGGGTGGCGTAGACGAAGGCGGGGAAGGCGACGATGATGGCGGCCATTTGCCAGCTGATGCGGTTCCAACTCCAGGGGCGGTAGAAGGAGCGGGCTGGGTCGGGGAGCCAGGTATCGATGAGTTCGAACCAGAGGGAGCCGGTGGCGAAGATCCAGGAGGCGAGGGTGGCGAAGGCGAGGAGGTGGAAGAAAGCTTCGCGGGCGGATTCCAGGCGGCCGCGGGCGGTGGGGATTGGCAGGCCGGTTTCGGCGGCGTAGTGGCGGCCGAGGGATTGATAGATCTCCGAGGCGGGCCAGCCGTGCTCCTTCATGAGGGCGACGAGAAATTCGTCGGAGGCGCCGCGGGACTTGGCGGCTTGGAGGAAGGCGTCGATTTCGGACATTGTTTAGCTGCCTTTTGGTGCTGAGTATGGCAGTTTAGGAGACGGGAGGGAAGCTGCTGTGATTCAGGATGAGTTTGTGGCCGGGAAGATGATTGACTGTGTTGTTGATGTTTCGGCGCGGCTGAATGAGGTGATGTGGCTGGTGAAGGAGCGGTGTCCGGAGGAGGAGTTTCTGGTGTGCCGGGCGCGGGTGGGGGCTGTCTTGGGGGATTTGTACGATATCGTGCGGCCGCTGGCGGAGACGCATCCGAAGCTCTCTCCGCCGGGGTATTTTCCGGATTTGGAGTAG
>CANIFK010000480.1 GCA_947466555.1 Acidobacteriota bacterium
ATGCTCGGTCGTGGCAACAGCGTCATCCACCGTCGTCGCCAGGCTCGCCGAAGACAACCCAAACCGCACCCGCGAATCCGTCGCCGCGTCCGTCCGCCACCGCACCGTAATCGCGCTCGGCGTCCCAATCTGCAGATACGGCCCCCGCGTCAGCGAGACCGTCGTATTCCCCACCAACTCCAAATCAAAACTCAAATCGGAACTCGTGCCCGACGACTGGTGCACCTCAACGGCCAGCACGTTGTTCCCAGCCACCAACAGCGCAGGCGGAATCGCAGCCGAAAACCACGTTGCCCCGTCATCGGCCACCGCCGTCGTCGCCAGCGTCGCCGCCGTGATCGCCCCCGCCGGCATCGTGTCCCGGTACACTTCCGTACCGTTCAGGTAGACGACAATCCCGTCGTCCCGCTTCACCCGCATGCTCAGCCCGGCAAACGCCCCCGGGCTCGCCACACTGAACGACTTCCGGAAGTACGTCGTTGTGTACTTCGCATTGGCGTTCGGCCCGTAGCCAACAATAGTCGCCTCATCGCCGTCCCCATATCCCAACTGCGCCGGGCCCGACGCCCACGCCGCATCTGCGAACGCCGGCGCGCGCCACGCCGTCCCCTGGTCGGAGCCGTTATCCAGATACTTCCAAACCGAACCGGCTGGAACCAGCGATGTCTGCCCAAACGCAAGACTGGAAACACAAAGGAGCAACGCAGCTACAAGGCGCATTGCCCCATTGTAAAGACAGGCTTACAAATAGGAATACAGGTTTTTACCTAGAAGGCCCTATTTCCCGCCACCCACGTCTGCTCCACCGAACGCGTGTTCTTGATGTTCTCCAACGGATTCTTGCCCAAAATCACAAAATCCGCCCATTTCCCACGCTCTAAGGTGCCCATATCCTTGCTCACGCCCAAAAATTCCGACGAACTCTTCGTCGCCGCGCCAATGATCTGCGCCGGCGTCAACCCCGCATCGGCCATGAACTCCATCTCCAAATGTTCAAAGTACCCCGGAAACCGCGCCGGCGGGCCGGTGTCGGTGCCAAAGCCAAACTTCACCCCGGCATCGGCCAGCTTTTTCAAATTCTTCTTCGCCGTCTCAATGAACTCGTTCTCATACCGAGGCCAGTGCGGATCCGCCGCCGCCATCTTCTGCTTGTACGCCGGCGACTTGATCGTATCCCGGTCCGCCGGATCCACGCTCCGCACAAACCACGGATCGTCAGCCCACTTCGCGCCCTTGGCGTAGGTAAACACCGAATACTCGCGCGTCAACGTCGTCGCCGACAGCCACGCGCCCTTCTGCTTCATCAGCTTGATCAACTCGTCATCCACCGGCACGTCGCGAATGCTATGCCCCAACCCGTGCAGCCCCGCCGCCACCAGCTGCTTCGCATCCGACAGGTAGAAAATATGGGCCGACGTTGGAATGCCGTACTTCTTCCCCTCGCGGATAATCGCCGCCGACAGATTCGCCGGAATCTTCACTTCTTTGCCCAAGTGGTCGTCCACCCAGATCTTCAGCATGTCCACCTTGTGCCCCGCCTCGGTCTTCACCGCGTCAATCACCTGCTGCTCCGTGGTCACCTCGTACGGCACGCCCTTCATGCCCTGCGCCATCGTCGGGTAGCCGTTCTTGCCCGTAAACCCGCGCCCGGCCGTGTAAATCCTGGGCAAACTCGGCCGCCCCGCGCGCTGCTCGGCGCGCATATCGAAAATCACCGGCTGGTCGCTGCCCATGCTCAGCACCGCCGTCACGCCATTCTTCGCATACGTCTTCAACTGGTCGTTCACGTTCTCGCGCGTGAAATTCTTCGGGTCCTGCGCCATGCGCTTGGTATTTCCCAAGTGGCAATGCAAATTGATCAGCCCCGGAATTACATACTTCCCGGCCAGCTCAATCACTTCCGGCTTCCCCGCAGGCAGCTTCATCGATTTCTTCGGCCCCACATAGGTAATCCGCCCATCGGTGATCACCATCGCCGCATCGGCCAACGGCGCCTTCCCGGTACCGTCAATCAGCGTGAATCCTTGGAAAACCCGGGTCTCGGCGGTAAGCAGAGTCGCCCCCGCCACCAGCAACCAAATCGCCTTGCTCATCATGGTTCCGAATTCTATCAGAACCGCGAAACCTAGTCTCTCCCAGGCCGGCGAAAGCTGAACGTCGTCTGCAGAATGTGCCGGTTCGTATTGCCCCGCAAATAGATCCGGTCGTAGATGTAGCCGATATCGGTGTCCAGATACTTCCCCGCCGCAAACCGCACGCCCACCCGCGGCCGGAACCGCTGCACCCCGGCGCGTTCAATAAACTCCTCCGCCGCCCCATACGGCCGCACCCGCCCGGCCCACTCCGTCTGCCACGCAAACCGGTACCGCCCATACGCGGCACTCGTCATGTCGTACAGGTAGTCGTACTGGAACCGCGGCGTATGCCGCAACTTCCCCTGACGCACCGTCCACCCAATCGACGCAAACACCCGCTGCTGCTTCAACCACTCCCCGTCTCCCGAATTCGGCTCCTGATCCTGAATCAGATACCCCGCCGAAACAACGAGCCCCTTCGGCAACCGCTGCCGCCCCACCACCGAACCGCGAATCAAGTTAAACGCCGAAAAATCGTGGCTCGTCCGGAAATGCAGAATCGCCGACACATCCCGGTCCGCATCCCGATAGGCCTCAACCTCCACCTGGTGCCACGAAAAAAACACAGGCGTCTGCGCCGCCAGCACGCCCGCTAACAGCAATAGCCCCAGCCTCATCCCTCCGCGTCCACCTGCGGATCTTTCTTGTACTTCGGCTTCTTCTTCCGCGGGTCCGGATCAATCGGCCGCGAGGCTTTCACGATCCCCACCACCTTCCGCGCCACCCGTCGCGCGGTCGTTCCGCCGTCCGGCATCTTCGGTTTCTTTTTCGTTGCCATGCTGTTTTGCTCACTCCCCTCCAAACTGGGTCAGTTGACGAAGCACGAAGGGTTCTATAATGATAGTTGTATTCAGAAGGAGGCCGTATGCGCTCACTTGGGCCCATGGAGCTTGTTATCATCCTCGCCATCGCCTTGCTGCTTTTCGGCGGCAAGAAGATCCCTGAAATGGCGAAAGGTTTAGGGGAAGGTATCAAGAACTTCAAAAACGCCATCAAGGAAGAACAGAAACACACCGAGGAAAAGAAGCAGGCCTAACAGGGCTTCCTCTGGACGCTCGCACTTTGAGCGGAAAGAAATCGGTACCCAGAAACAAGAAACCCCGCCGGTCTCCCGGCGGGGTTTCTGCTTTTCAGTAGTCCGAAAACTACTTGGTCTTTTTCGGCGGAACGATCGCGTCCTTCACGGCTTTCGCCACGCGGAACTTGACGACCTTCTTGGCCGGAATCTTGATCGCCGCGCCGGTCGCCGGATTGCGGCCCATGCGAGCCTTCCGTTCCTGGCGGACCAGACGGCCCAGACCCGGAAGAACGAACACGCCGTTCTTCTTCGTTTCCTTGATGGCGATTTCCGAATAAGCGGCCAGCAGCGCCTTTACCTGCTTGCTGGTGGACCCTTCGACGGCGTCGACGAGGGCCTTTACGAGTTGAGTCTGCGTCATGCGAGCAGCAGCCATGTTGAGCTCCTTACTAAAACTGATTCTCCCGAGAGAGGCGCCCCCGGCGCCCAAATCATTTTTACTACAAAATGTTCTGGCGACGAGCGTTTGCAGTTCCGATAATAAGGGAATACGCTCACCAGTGTAAAGAGGAAATATGCCTGAACCCCCCAGTTTTCGCGGATTTTTTGCATTACAGGCCGCCAAACCCTTAATTGATGCGGGTTCGGCGAATTCCACCCCCGTGAAAGCCCTGCCAAAAGTAGCGTTTGAGACACACTTCGGCACTCTCATCGTCGAAATCGACACAATCGCTGCTCCCGTTACCGCGGCAAACTTTTTCCGCTACCTCGACGCGGGCGCCTACAACAACGCCCAGTTCCACCGCACCGTCACGCCAACCAATCAACCGGACAACGAAATCCGCATCGGCGTCATCCAGGGCTCAGCCCGCGCCGGCGCCCCCGCCTACCCGCCCATCCCCCTCGAACGCACCACAATCACCGGCCTCCGCCACCTGAACGGCACCATCAGCATGGCCCGCACCACCGCCGACACCGCCACCAATCAGTTCTTCCTCTGCATCGGCGATCAACCCGAACTCGACTTCGGCGGCCGCCGCAACGCCGATGGCCAGGGCTTCGCCGCCTTCGGCCGGCTCCTCTCTGGCTGGCTCGTCCTACAGCAGATTCAAAGCTCCCCCGCCTCCGGACAAACGCTCACCCCGCCCGTGTCAATCACGCGCGCCCGCCGCCTGTAGACCAACCACCCCACCAGCCCGAAACTCCCCGCCAGCGGCGCCGCAAGCACCAAAATGCCTTGATTAAACGCCGATGCCCGCGCCCGCCCCTGCGCCTCCGCGTTCCGGAAACACATCGCGCACTGCCCCCAACACCCCACCGCCATCACCAGCCACAATACGGCCCTCACCGCCCACCGTCCTGCGCCAACACAAACAACAACCCAATACAAAGCAATAACATCGGAAACAGACACACCAACACCCGCGGCCGAAACGCCCGCAGATGCATGAACCACCACGCAATCATCGCCGCCTTCCCCACCGACAGCAATATCAACAACCCCAGCATCAACACCGGCGCCGTATGCACCCACGCCAGCGCCACTTCAACAAGCGTCAACGCCACCAGCCCCGCCCACACCACCACCGGCTTCACGGCTTCACCGCCGTCAAATAAATCAGCGGGAAAACAAACATCCACACCACATCCACAAAGTGCCAGTACAGCCCGCCCGTCTCCACATCCTCGGCCACAAACTTCCCGCGCCCCACCCCCACCGCCAGCACGCCCAAATAAATCACCCCCGCCGCCACATGCGCCATGTGCAGCCCCGTAATCCCAAAGAACACCGAACCAAAAATCGTCCCCGGCGATACGGTCTCCAGCAAAT
>CANIFK010000481.1 GCA_947466555.1 Acidobacteriota bacterium
CGTGGTTTGGGGTATGGCTGAGTTGCGGGTTGCTGGCGGCGGCGCTTTGTTGGGCGTTGCAGGGGTGGATGGAGCCGGAGTGGGCGTTGTTGGGCGCTTTGTTGACGGTTCCGTTTTGCGTGTTTACCTACTGCATGAACAGTTACTGGGGAGGCGCAGTGGCGGGGATCGGCGGGGCTTTGGTTTATGGGGCCGCGGGGCGTATGGGGCGGCAGGCGGGGATGGGCGCGGTGTTTGCGGCGGGGGCGACGGTGCTGGCGCTGACGCGGCCGTTTGAGGGGCTGCTGGCGTTGTTGCCGATGTTGCCGTTTTTGGCGCGGCTGCGCTGGCGGGATTGGACGGGGTTGGTTTTGGTTGGCGCGATGGGGGCGGGGTTCCTGTGCTTTTACAATGCGCAGGTGACGGGGGATCCGCTGCGGTTGCCGTACGTGGAGTACGAACGGCAGAACCCGATGACGAGCCACTTTTCGATTCTGCCGTTGCCGCCGCAGAAGGAGTTTGCGAGGGCGGGGATTCAGGTGACCGACCACTGGGAGCGGACGGCGTGGGCGCATACGCAACGGCCGGGATTCTTGTGGCGGCGGCTGCGGGAATTGCGGGATCGTGTGACGGCATTTTTGGGAACGGCTGCGGTACTGATTCCGATGATTGCGTTTGCAGGCGTGTGGCTGCGGCGGCGGGAGTTGTGGCTGGTGTTGGGCGCGGTTGGTTTGATGGTGGCGGCGGGGCTGGTGGAGACGGTCTTTTTTGGGCATTACGCGACGCCGGTGCTGGCGGGGTTGTTGCTGTTGGTGATGGAGGGGGTGCGGCAGCTGCGGCGATGGCGGGGGGCGACGGGGTTGTGGACGGCGCGGCTGTTGCCGGTGGCGGCGGTGGTGATGGCGTTGTTGGAACCGGGGGCAAAGCTGATGAAGGGGGAGAGCCTGGATCCGCCGGGGGCGGGTGGACGGGCGGTGGTGGAAGGGTTACTGGCGCCGCGGGCGGGTGACCATGTGGTGCTGGTGCGGCATACGTCGCCATCGCCGTTTGAGCCGCGGTGGGAGAAGTATGCATCGATGGAGTTGACGCCGACTTATGTGGAGTTTGTCTATAACGGGGCGAATGTCGATAGCCAGCGGGTGATTTGGGCGCACGACTTGGGGGAGGAGACGAACCAGCGATTGCGGGCGTATTATAAGGGCCGGTCGTTTTGGTTGTATGACCCGGCGGTGAGTGACCGGGCGGTGACGCGGATGTGGGGGGAGTTTTAGGGGGGGCGGTGGCTGTTGCCCACTCGCCGACATTGCGCGGATTGCGGTTCGTCGTTTACCCCGTATAGGCGATTTCACCCGGCTGGAGTTTGCTTAGTGAAAGCAAAATGTCTTCAACCATTGGTAGAAGGTCTTCCAATTGGTTGGTTCTGGTGCGGAGAATCAGGATAGCGATCTTTCTCTTGATGGGGTTTTGCTGGTGCGGGATACCTTGGTCGACTGTGAGGGAGATATCGTAGCCAGCCAACTCGGCCTGATTCAGAAGGTGGCCGTTTTTCAGGCTTTTGAGACCAGCCCACTGTGTGGTGTGGACGTCATGGCCAGGAAGGTGATGCCGGAAATCGACCGGCAGGCACTCGTCCAACAGGACTTTCATGCGATTTGGGCTAGCAGCGAGTCTTTGGCGTCCTCAAGCGCCAGAATCGCATGCTCGCGCGAGACAGTGGGGAACTGGATGAGAAATTCGGAGAGAGAGTGGCCGCCCTCCAGGTAGTCGATCAGATTCTTGAACGGAACGCGTGTTCCTTGAAAACAAGGGGTTCCGTTCATGATTTCGGGATCGGAGACGACTACTCTGGTGGTCATGACACCCTCATTGTACTCTCCAGCTAGCGTCGAAGGCATGACGGGAATGGCTTGGTGTCTTGGTTGGAGTAGAACGGCGCCGTGCGGAAACTCTGGCCGGAGCGAGGGGAGGAGGCGGTGGTGGTAGGATCTGGACTTATGGCGGCTATCGAGGTGGACCCGGCGCGGGTGATGGAGTTTCGGGACGCGGCGAGCTTTTCGGCTTGGTTGGCCGGGCATCACGATTCGTGGCCGGAGGTGTGGATCAAGATCCATAAGACGGGGTCGGGGTTGGCTTCGATTACGGCGAAAGAGGCGATTGATGTGGTGCTGTGTTGGGGGTGGATTGATGCCGTGCGGAAGGGTTTTGACGAGCGGAGTTTTTTGCAGCGGTACACGCCGCGGGGGCGGCGGAGCATTTGGAGCCAGATCAACGTGGACAACGTGGCGCGGCTGATCCGCGAGGGGCGGATGACCGAGCACGGGTTGCGGCACGTGGAGGCGGCGAAGGCCGATGGGCGGTGGGCGAAGGCGTATGCGAGCGGGAAGGGGATGGTGATTCCCGAGGACCTGCAGGCGGCGATTGACGCCGTGCCGGCGGCGAAGGCGATGCTGGCTGGGCTGAGCGCGCAGAACCGGTTTGCGCTGGCGTTCCGGGTGCACAATATGAAGACTGCAGCGGGACGGCAGCGGAAGATTGCCACGTTTGTGGAGATGTTGGCGAGGGGCGAGACTGTTTATCCGCAGGGGAAGAAACCATGATGATTCGACGTGCGTTTTTGGGGTCGGCGGCGGCAGGTTTGGTGCTGCCGGGGATGCAACTGGCTGGGTTGCCGCTTGCGGATTTGCGGCGGCGGTATCATGCGGAGCTGTTTGAAAGCGTGCTGCCGTTTTGGGAGAAGCACGGGATCGACCACGAGTATGGCGGCGTGATGCACAGCCTGGATTACGACGGGACGGTGGTGCGGACGAACAAGTTGAGCTGGTTTCAGGGGCGGGCGATTTGGGTGTACAGCTTTCTGTATAACCACTTCGACCGGAACCCGAAGTATCTGGAGATTGCGCGGAAGGCGAAGGACTTTTTATTGCGGCACGCGCCGCAGGCCGATGGGTGGTGGGCGGAGGAGTTTGCCCGGGATGGGAAGGTGGTTAAGCCGTTTAGCGGGGATCTGTATGGGATGTACTTTGCGGCGGAGGGCTTGCAGGAGTATGCGTGGGCGGCGAAGGACGACCGGGCGCGGGAGATGGCGTTTCAGCTGATGAAGAAGCTGGCGCGGCGGATTGAGGAGCCGGGTTTCCTGTGCATGGACGCGGACGCGGTTGGGCAGCGGACGCAGGGGTTGTGGATGGTGAATTTGAACACGGCGCGGCAGATGGTGGCGCGGTGGCCGGACCGGGAGATGCAGGCGTTGCTGGACCGGTCCATTGAGAATGTGGTGAAGCGGCATTACAACCCGGAGATCGGGCTGAACAACGAGGTGTTGAACCGGGATTTCAGCCGGCCGGCGGACCATGCGACTAAGTGCCTGCTGGGGCATTCGGTGGAGACGCTTTGGATGATTGCCGAGGAGGCGCTGCGGCGGGGGGACAAGGCACTGTGGGCGACTTGTACGGAGCGGATCCGGAAGCATTTGGATGTGGGCTGGGACCACGTTTACGGGGGCTTTTCGGAGTGGGTGAATGTGGGGCAGGGCGGGTATGTGTGGCCGGAGGTTACGCCGGTGGGGACGACGATGGTGTTCCGCGGGGTGGGCGAGTATTTTTACATGAAGCCGCTGTGGGCGTTGCACGAGATTCTGGTGGCAACGTTGAACATTGTTGAGCAGACGGGGGCGGAGTGGGCGGTGCGGTATTTCGATATGGCGCAGAAGGTGATGGACGAGCGGTATTCGATGCGGGGGCGAGGGATGGCGGGGGCGATGCTGTTCGCGGACCGGAAGATGACGTATGTGCCGCATACGGCGCGGCAGGATAACTATCATCCGCCGCGGCAGTTGATGCTGGCGCTGTTGACACTGGACCGGATGATGAAGAAATAGCCGGGGCTGGTATAATTCATTTTCCCCGTCTGCCGCGCGGCCCCTGTCTCCGCGACCCTCGTTGGTCCTCTTTTTCGATTTTTATTTCGTGCGGGCTGGTTGCCCGGCACGGAGACAGGACGATTTCATGGCACCTTTTCAACGACAGATTCTTGCGGCCGGGCTGCTGTTGCAGCTGACGGTGACGTCGAACATTGCGGGGGCGCAGGACGCGGCGCTGCTGGCCAAGGCGAAGGCGATTCATAATCGCGTGCTGAAGCTGGATACGCACAACGACATTGCGCCGGAGAATTTTACGCCGGAGTGCAACTACACCAAGCGGCTGACGACGCAGGTGAACCTGCCGAAGATGGCCGATGGGGATATGGACGTCGCCTTCTTTATCGTCTATGTGGGGCAGGGGTTGCCGACGGCGGAGGCCTACGATATCGCCTATAAAGAGGCCATTTCGAAGTTCGACGCGGTGCACCGGTTTACGGAAAAGATTGCGCCGGAGAAGATGGGATTGGCGTTGACGCCGAAGGACGTGGTGCGGCTGCATAAGCAGGGGAAACGGGTGGCGGTGATCGGGGTGGAGAACGCTTATCCGATCGGCACGGACATCAAGCGGGTGAAGGAGTTCTACGACCGGGGCGGGCGGTACATGTCGCTGGCGCACAACGGGAACAGCCAGCTGGCGGATTCGAACACGGGCGAGGCTTCCGGATATCTGCATAATAACGGCTTGTCGCCGTTGGGGCGGGAAGTGATTGCGGAGATGAACCGGCTGGGGATGATGGTGGATTTGTCGCATCCGTCGAAGGGGGCGAATCTGGAGGCGATCCGGTTGTCGAAGGCGCCGGTGATTGCGTCGCATTCGAGCGTGCGGGCGCTGGCCGATCATAGCCGGAACATGGACGATGAGCAGTTGCTGGCGGTGAAAAAGAATGGCGGCGTGGTGCAGATTGTGGGGTTTGCTTCGTATCTGAAAGTGGACTCGAAGGAGCGGGCGGCGGAGTTGGCGAAGTTGCGGACGGATATGGGCTTTGGCGGCGGGGCGCGGGCCGGTGGGCCGACGTTCCGGCGGCCGGAGCGGACTTGCCAGGAGGAGGGGAAGGTTGTGGCGGGGGCGGCGGCTGCGCCTC
>CANIFK010000482.1 GCA_947466555.1 Acidobacteriota bacterium
AGTGGACGGCGAAGTGCAGCGCATCGCCCGTCAGGAACGCGAAGCCGTCGCCAGTGTGCGTCGCCGCCTGGAGCAGGATGGTACTGTCGGCCGCATCGCCGGTCACATCCGCACGCAGAAGGTCCTGAACTTCCTGTTCGAACAAGCCAACAAAGTGGAACCGCCGCCTCCGTCGGAGACCCCGGCTGTGGATTCCCCGGCGGAACCGGAATCCTAGTAGTCTCTTAGTAGGTGATTAGCGTCGATCCTGTTCTCGAGCCACAAGTCCGTGTGGCGAGAGTCGGTCAGATTTGGCGGCGTAGCCGCTGGGCCGTATTTTTATACGTTCTGGTGTTTGCGCCCTTGGCACTGGGTACGCCTTTGGCGACGGATCATCCGTGGCTATTCGCCTCGACGCTTTCGCTGTTCATTCTTACTGGTATTGTCCGCTGGCGGACTCTTCTGATTGCCGATCCGCCGTCGGACCCGGAAGCGGCCGCGCGATGGCTCCGTTCCTACGGACTGCAGACGAAGGTATCTGGGCTAATCTGGGGTGGGTTCGCCTGCTATATGCAGATCGCCTATCGCGGCGTATTTCTCCAGTTTGCGGTTCTTCTCATCGCCGCGGGCATTGGCTGTTTTGCACTTGGCGCGTTTGCGGGTGAGAAGCGTTTGACGCTCGGCTTCATGCTCTGCGCCATGGTGCCGACCCTCGGCGGCCTGGTCTCTGCCTGGGATGGAGAGGCGCTGGTACTGCTGTCTCTCATGGCGCTGTTTCTGGTCGCCGTTGCGTTCCAGGTTTCCGAAATCAACGACTGGTTCATTCGTTCCACTGTCGAATCCCTGCTCCTCGAACGTTCCCGCAAAGAAGCCGAAGTCGCTGCCCGGGTGAAGAGCGAGTTCCTGGCCAACATGAGCCACGAGCTCCGCACCCCGATGAATGGCGTGATGGGAATGTTGGAACTCCTGCTGCAGAGCAAGCTGGATCGGGAGCAGAAGCTGCTGGCGCGGACCAGCCACCGCTCGGCCGAATCGCTGCTCGACATCCTCAACGATATTCTCGATTTCTCAAAGATGAGCGCGGGAAAGCTGGAATTCGTCCGCCTGGACTTCCAACTGCGCAACGCGATTGAAGACGTCTACGATCTGCTCGGGCCCCGAGCGCTGGAGAAGGGAATTGACCTCGGCTACCGCATCGACCCCGACATGCCCGACTGGGTTTGCGGCGACGAAGGCCGCCTCCGCCAGGTGCTGATGAATCTGGTCAGCAACGCCATCAAGTTCAGCTACAGCGGGGAATGGCCCAACGCCGGCAGCGTCTCCATCGACGCCCGTCTCCTGTCGCAGGACAACTCCACCATTCACATCTCCTTCGACGTCACCGACCAGGGCCAGGGCATGAGCGCCGCCACACTCGCCAAACTCTTCGAGCCCTTCATGCAAGCCGACACCTCCACCAGCCGGCGCTTCGGCGGCACCGGCCTCGGCCTCGCCATCTCCAGGCAATTAGTGCACGCCATGGGCGGCGCGATCTCCGCCCAAAGCGTCGAACACCACGGTGCGCGGTTCACGTTCGATATCAAGCTGGCCGCTTCCAGTCGGCCCCGTACAACCACTCTGCCGGCCGCGCCCGGCGCGATCCTTGTAGTGGAACCAGCGCCATTGTCCCGGGAAACGGTTGGGCTCCTATTGCGCCGGCATGGGATGACGCCCGTACTGGTGGCCACGTTGGAGGAAGCGGTTCGCTATCTGGAAGCTTCGCCGGTTCGTGCTGTGTTCGCCGGCGCCTCGGCCCACCTCACTCCGCCCGTTTTACATGAGCGTTTGCAAACGATGCTCGCTGGCGCACCTGTCCCGGTATTTCTCATTTACAATCGCGGCGATGCGGTCGAAGACGATTTCCCCCGCTCTCACGTAATCCACCGTCCCGTCCGCTCCGCGCAAATCGCCGAAGCGCTCGTTGTGGCTGACTGTCTGCCGCGCGCCACCGTTCCCACGCCAACGCTGCCCTCGGCGCGCCTCTCCGGCCACGTCCTCATCGCCGAAGATAACGCCGTCAATCAAATGCTGGCGCAGCGTCTGCTGGCCGCCCTCGGGCTCACCGCCGAGATCGTGCCCAACGGCGATGCCGCCGTCGAAGCCCTGCTCACCGGCCGTTTTCGTCTGGTGCTGATGGATTGCCAGATGCCCGGCCTCGATGGGTATGAGGCGACACGCCGGCTGCGCCAACTGCCCGAAACGAAGGACCTGCCGGTGATCGCCATGACCGCCAACGCTATGAAAGGCGATCGCGAACTTTGCCTGGCGGCCGGCATGACCGATTACGTCTCCAAGCCCATCCGTTTGGACCGCCTCCGGGAAGTGCTATCCCATTACCTACCCGCCGCTCCTGTAACGTTTCAGTCCGAAAGTTCTAAGTAGGAAGAATGCATTTGCAACAACGCTGGAATGGCTATAATGAAGTCGTCACATCTGTGGCGTGTCCGTTTCGAAAGTTCACTATTTTAGGAGATCCCGCGTGAAGCGTTCCTCGTCGGACGAATCTCTGCGCTGTTCGTTCTGTCACAAGAGCCAGGATGTCGTCGGTAAGCTGATCTCCTCCCCGCTCAGCGACTATCCGCGCTCCTACATCTGCGACGAATGCATCGCTGTATGCAACTCCATTCTGGAAGATGACCGGAATGAGCAGACCTACTCGGCCCCGCACAAGCTGCCCAAACCGCTTGAGCTGAAGGAGTATCTGGACCAGTACGTCATCGGTCAGGATGCCACCAAGAAGAAGCTCGCGGTTGCCGTTTACAACCACTACAAACGGATTCAGATGAACAAGCAGCGCGGCAGCGATGTCGAGCTGGGCAAGTCCAATATTCTGCTGATCGGCCCCACCGGAACCGGTAAAACCCTTCTGGCCCAAACGCTGGCGCGCATTCTCGATGTGCCGTTCGCCATCGTCGACGCCACCACGCTTACCGAAGCCGGCTACGTCGGTGAGGATGTCGAGAACATCATTCTCCGCCTCCTGCAGAACGCCGATTGGGACGTCCAACGCTGCCAGCAGGGCATCATCTACATCGACGAAATCGACAAGATCTGCCGCAAGGACGAAAACCCGTCCATCACCCGCGATGTTTCCGGTGAGGGCGTGCAGCAGGCGTTGCTGAAAATCCTGGAAGGGACCATCGCCAACGTGCCGCCCCAGGGCGGCCGCAAGCACCCGCACCAGGAGTTCACGCCGGTCGATACCGCCAACATTCTCTTTATCTGCGGCGGCGCCTTCGTTGGACTCGACAAGATTGTCGAACGCCGCGTTGGCCGCCGGACCATCGGTTTCAATGAAACTGAAGAGAAGGAAACGGCGGGCCGTCCGCGCAAGACCGCCCCGCGCAAGGATGAGCAGTTGATCAGCCTCATTCAGCCGGTCGACCTGATCCGTTACGGCTTCATCCCCGAATTCATCGGCCGCCTGCCGGTGGTCGGTGTGTTGGAGGACCTGGACCGCGAAGCGCTCGTCCAGATTCTCTCCAAGCCGAAGAACGCCGTGATCAAGCAGTACCAGCGGCTCTTTGAATTTGAGAATGTTAGACTGAAATTCAGTGACGACGCCTTGGAAGCCATCGCGTCGCTCGCTATGGAGCGGAAGGTCGGAGCCCGCGGTTTGCGGATGATTCTGGAAGACCTGATGCTCGACCTGATGTACTTCCTTCCGTCCCACAAGAAAATTCGCGAATTCCTGGTCACGAAAGAGATGGTCCTCTCGCAGAAGATCAATCTGGCCCTTCTGGAGAAGGCCGGCTAGGAACCGCCGCCGGCCTCTCTCCCACATTTCCCCCAAAACATCCATTTTCCGAACACGCCCAATCGCCCCCTCGTAATTTCACGAGGTTTGGGAATCCCTTTCCAGGGTTTCGAATCAAACACTAAGCAGTACCGTCTTCAATCTATTTAGGTCAACGCACGCATGAGCACACGAGAACGTATAGACGCCAAGCGCCTTCCGATGATGCCGATCCGGGACGTGGTCATCTTCCCGCATATGATGACTCCGTTCGTCGTCGGCCGGGATTCGAGTGTGCGCGCGCTGGAAGAAGCGCTCGCCGCGGACAAAAAGATCTTCCTCGCCACGCAGCACGATGCCTCCGTCGATGATCCCCGGCCCGATGAAATCTACTCGGTCGGCACGATTGCCAACATTGTCCAGAGCCTGAAACTCTCCGACGGCAACATTAAAGTGCTGGTCGAAGGCGTCGAACGCGCCAAAGTCGTCTCCGTCGCCAGCGACGAAGGCTTCTTCCGCGCCACCGTTCGCACCTTTGCTTCGCGCGTCGAAGCCGGTTCCCACCTGGAGGCGCTCACCAACCGCGTCACCACGCTGTTTGAACAATACGTCAAACTCAGCCAGAACCTGAACTACGAAACCATGATCGCCGCCATCAAGGTGGACGATCCGGGTAAACTCGCCGATACCGTGGGCGCCAACCTCCAGTTGACCATCGAAGAGAAGCAGGAACTGCTCGAAATCTTCGATCCGATCGACCGGTTGACCCGCGTCGCCGAGATGCTCGACATCGAGATCGAAAAACTCTCGGTGGACCGCTCCATCCAAGGCCGCGTCAAGCGCCAGATGGAACGCGCGCAAAAAGAGTATTACCTCAACGAGAAGATCAAGGCCATCCAGAAGGAACTCGGCCGCGGCGAGAAGAGCGAGTTCGACGATTTCAAGAAGAAGATCGACGCCGCTGGCATGTCCAAGGATGCCCAGGAAAAGGCCCACGCCGAACTGAAGCGTCTGGAACAGATGCCGCCCATGTCGGCCGAATCCACCGTGTCGCGCAACTACCTCGAATGGTTGCTCGCTGTGCCGTGGAAGAAGAAAACCCACGAAATCCGCGATCTGAAGTTCGCCCACGGCGTGCTCGATTCCGACCACTATGGCCTGGAAAAGATCAAGGAACGCATCCTCGAATTCCTCGCCGTCCGTCGTCTGGTGAA
>CANIFK010000483.1 GCA_947466555.1 Acidobacteriota bacterium
CGAATTTCTTGAGGCGCATGATGTCGCTTTCTAATCTGCTGATCGTGCTTTGGTGGCGGTTGATGCGGACTTCGAGGCGGTAGACCAGTGAGCCGGGTTTGCAGGCTTCGAGTTCGGCTTGGAGGACTCCGCCGGTGTTCGAGTGGAGTTCGGCTAGTTCGGATCTTCTGACGAGCATCAGTCTTGCCAGTTCCCAGTGGGCGAAGGTGAGTTCGTCGACACGGGTGGCGATGTATTCGTCTTCGGGTTGCCAGTATTTGTAGAAGCTCTCGCGGAGCTTCAGGAAGCCTTCCTGGCTGACCGATTGTTTTAGCGTTTCTTCGGTGGCGTAGAGACCGTGGGTGAATGTCGCGGTTCTCGCCTTGAGCAGGCCTTCGGGCGTTTTCGGGCCCTGGCTTTTGGCGCCGTTGATCCGGGCGGATTCGGCGCGGCGGTTGGAGTGGTTTTGCAATCCCATAGTTTTAGGCTATGGGGTGGTTGTATAGTAACCGGCGGCTTGCAATTTTTGGATTTGGCTGTAGGTGGTTGGTGGCGTTGGGGTTAACGGTTTGAAAATAAATCCATTTCCCTTGTGACTGAGTTTTCCATAGGGGTGGTTTTTAGCTGTTCAGGAATCGAACTAGTCGCGGCTCAAGGCGAGCTGGATTTTCGCTTTGGCATTCCCAGACGACCAATACCCGCCAACCGAGGCGGCGAAGGGCGCGGAGGTGGCTGCGATCGCGCGCGTAGTTTCTTTCGAGTTTTTCGACCCAATACTCGCGATTGCTGCCGGGCATTCGGGATTCGCGGCAGCCTTTGTGACCGTGCCAGAAACAGCCGTGAACCATAACGATGGCACGGCGGCCAGGAAACACGAGATCAGGCTTTCCGGGCAGGTCCTTCACGTGCAGGCGGTAGCGGTAGCCGAGACCGTGCAGGAGCCGGCGGACGGCCAGTTCGGGCGTTGTGTCTTTGGCACGGATGCGGCGCATGTTTTCGGAGCGGCGTTCGGCGGTGAGACGGTCGGCCATTGGAAGAGGTCAATCTATGTGCCCGGCGGTGCGGAGGAGAGCGATATTGGATTCGGTGACGGGTTTGAAGGAGATAAACTCGTCCGGCGTGCATTGCGGTAGACCCAATGCTTCAATCAATGCCTGATCCTTCTTTCCCCAGAGTATGGCGATGCCCTCTGGCGACAGGAAGTCGCGGGCTCCTCCATTGCGGCGGATACGTTTCATGTAATCCTTCTGGCGGGCCAGTGCTTCAACGGCGTTCCGTGAGATTCTCCGCCCTTGGACGTACCGGAAAAGTGCGGCTATTCGCTCGGTACCGCCGCTAAGGTCCGTGATTTCACTCGCCGCAGTACCCAGCGAGGCCCAGAAATTTTCGGGATACTTCGCGCCTTCCAACAACCAGTGGATATGTTTTCTAGCTGCTGCGGAGATGCTCCGTTTCTGGTCCCGGTTTTTGCCTGGATTCAGGTGCTCCTCCCGGATGACGAGCAGCCCAAACCAGCAGAGGGCGTTTGCTTCGTCCGCCCGGATGAGGATACAGGGATGTCCTACCGCTTCGAGCGGAATTGTCCATTGCGTTCCGACGGTGTTCTTGACATCTACTTCGATCCCATCGATGGAGAGGTCAAGGACCCTGCCATGTTCAAACTGAAGCGCATTCCTGAGTAAGATCTCGATCTTCGTTCCGAGATAGGTCTTTTCCGTTTTTTCCAGTTGATCCAGAGTATATCTATTGGTTCGTCTGGAGTCGATGACTTCATCGATCGCTTGACGGAGAAGAGCGGGAACTACTGATTGAAATCGGGCGGGACCACCAGCAGCGCGCAGTATTTCAGCGGCAATCCGCTGAACAAGCAGGTCATCTTCGGCTAAGAGTTTCGGTTCGATACCCCCAAGGTATCACCGTGGAGGTATTCCCTGTTTTTGACAGGGCTATCCGGCGACGCGGACGAGGCGGGATACGGATAGGCAGTTCTTAAGGCTGGTGGCGACGGCACGGGCGAATGGCGGCGGGAAGGCATTTCCGACTTGTCGGTAGGCGGCGGTTTTTCCGCCGAAGAACTGCCAGTCGTCCGGGAACCCTTGTATGCGGGCGACCATACGGACGGTGAGACGGGGCATTCCTTCAAAGTCGGGCGCCGGCGGTTCGTTGGCAATGCCGAGACCATCAACCTGAAGGGACGCCCAGGCGCGGCGGGCGCGGGTGGGGCCGAGGTCTGGGCCGCCGTGCTTGTGGGATCCGCCGACGACGGTGGGGGCGATTTCGTTGGCTTGTTGGCGCCAGCGTTCGGCACCAGGCCAGCCTCCTGCCGCCATCAGATCATGGAGCGTATCGCCAACTGACTTTGGAGTCGAGAGTCCCTGTTCGGGCCAAACGAAATGCTCTGAATACTCCTTGCGAAGCGCGACGAAAACGACTCTTGGCCGGAGTTGCGGGACGCCGAAGTCCGAAGCGTTCATAAGGCGCCAACCGGTTGTGTATCCGAGTGCTTTGAGTTGTTCCCCAACGAAACTGCGGTAGTCCGAGAACACGGCATCCAGAATGCCGCGGACGTTTTCCACCATCACCGCCCGGGGGCGGATTTGGTCGACGAGGCGGATCATTTCCGGGAACAGATTACGCTCATCGTTCTCGCCCAGTTGTTTGCCGGCGACTGAGAACGGCGGGCAGGGGAGACCGCCGGAGATGATGTCCACGCCCCGATATTCCTGACCATCGAACTGGGTCAGATCCCCTTCGATGACTTTCCAGCCGGGCCGGTTCAGCCGGAGAGTGCCGCAGGCGTGCTTGTTGATTTCGACGAGCGCCACATGTTCAAACCCCGCCTGCTCGTAGCCCAACGCCTGCCCGCCGGCACCGGCACAAAGCTCTAATGTGGAAAGTCCGTTCATGTTTACCGCAGGAATTCTCCATTCTAGCGGAGTGGCTAGGGGGAGTGCCCAGGGATCTTCTGACATGCCGAGGAGTGTGAGCTGCGTGGGCCGAGGATGCTGCCGCATGTTCGCCTTTTCTTCTCTATCATATCGGCAAGTGATCAGCGTCTTAGAGAAGGATTTAACTGGTAAATGATGGTGCGCCGGGATACTTTGCGGAAGCTGGGCCGAGGATGCGTCTTGATGGCCAAATCTATCAATTCATGGTGCTCGTCGCGTCGAAGCTTCCGGAAGCAGCCTGGGGCGCGCGCGGGTTCTTGAAACGATTGGGGCACTCCCAACGGAAGTCCAGGCGGACGAGAGCTTAAATGGGGATGATGTGGGCTGAGGGATCGAGGCCTAGCAGGTCGGTTGGATCGCCGGTGACGATTGGGTCTCGCCGCTCTCTGGCGAGGAGCACCACGGAGGCATCGATGATGTCGGAGGAGCTGGCGACGCGGCAGAGTTCTCCACAGGAACGGGCGAGTTGTTCATCGAGTGGTACGATCTTCACTTCGTGGCTCCGCAAGAAGCGCGCCAGAGTAACCTGGACGCGGCCGTCGCGCCAAGCTTGTCCTACGACGCCTGCCGGAACTCGAATGGTCCGGCCTTGCTCTAGCGCCCGCTGAAGGAGGGCGATGATTCGCTTGTCGCCGCGATCCAACGCGATCAGCGCACCGGCATCCAGTACTATCCCCGCCGCGGTGCGAGTGCGCGGTCTGCCCATTCGATATCCTCAGCGGACGGCTCGCCAAACTGTTCGGTCAGGTCCCGCAACAGGGCTTGGAGAGATTCGCGCTTCTCTTGCTCCTCCAAGACTCGGGTGATGTAACCCGAGACCGAATCGGCTCGGCCGGCTTTGACTTCCCGGTGGACTCGCGCCAGTTGCTCCTTGGGCAAACTGATGGCAATTTTCGACCTGGTCATACTGGCATCATACCGCTTGCCCTCTGATCGACGCTAATCGTTGGTTTAGATGGTTGGCACGAGTTTTTTGAAGAAGGCGAACATGGGGGCGAAGTTGGGGATGGCGATGTCGACGTGGCCGCCGTTGGGGACTTCGATGTATTCGATCTTTGCTCCGAGTTTTTTGCCGGCTTCTACCATTACTCGGCTTTGGCTTACGTTGACCGTTCGGTCGCTGTCGCCGTGCACTACGTATTGGGGGATTCCTTTGATTTTTTCCATGCCCGATGGGTCGCCGCCTCCGGAGATGGGGCCCAGGGCGGCGAATAGCTTTGGGTAGGCCATGGCGATGCTCCATGTTCCATACGCCCCCATGGAATGGCCCATCAGGAAAATGCTTTTCGGGTCTACGTTGTAGTCCTTTTGCATTTGCGCCAGGACGTCCATTACGTCCTTCTCCGCCGTGCCTCTGTACATCGATGCCGTTCCTCGGCCCTTCGGGCAGGCCATCAGGAACCCGTGCTTTTCGGCTTCCTTCTTGATCACGCCGTTGTCGTAGCCATCGAAGAATGAATCCTGGCTGCCGCCCATGCCGTGGAGGGCGATTACCAGCGGCGTTGGTTTGGCTTTGTTGTAGGTCGACGGGACGTAGACGCGGTAGGGCTGGAGGGTTTGATCGACTTCGGAACGGTAGGCTCGCTTTATGTCGCCGGTCCTATTCGCGAATGGGTTCGCGCCGGACGCCGATTGGTCGAGGATTTCGTTGGCTTCGGCGAAGAGCTTTTTGAAGTCCGTCTTTTGGGGGTTCGCTTCGCCTTGTTCTGCCTTTTTGTAGAGTTCGAGGGCGTACTCGGCGTAGGGCTCCTTCGTCTTTTCGAGGCGGGCTTTGAGTTGGTTGGCGGCGGGGGTTAGCGCTTCTATGCGGATTTGGACCGGTTTCTTTTGGCCGGCGATTTCCGCGGTGATTTCTTGATTGCCCGTCAGGCTGGGCGGTAGGGGGATGGGGATTTCGATTGGGCTGGTTTGGCTGGAGATTTCGATTTCGGTGATTGTGTTGTTGAGGGTGAGTTTGAGCTTGGTTTCGACAGGGCGGGTGATTTTGTAGAGGGGCGTGAGGGTGAGTTGGAGCTTTTGGCCGGGGTCGGC
>CANIFK010000484.1 GCA_947466555.1 Acidobacteriota bacterium
ACGGAGAAGCCACGGCAGTCGCCAATTCGTCCATCTTCCAAGCCCCGCCCAACCCATCCTTCAATCGCGACGCATCCGGCGCAACCCCACCCGCGCCCCGCGGCGCCACGTAGGCATCCACCTGATAAACGCCCGCCTTCGGAACGGTCAATGTCCCCGCCCCCTTCACCGAAACGCCACCCGTCCGCGCCCGCGCCGCCGAACCCTTGTCCAGCAACAAACCGTCGTTATACTTCGCCGCCGTCACCGTCACCCGGAACCGCCCGTTGTCCGGCAACTCGCGCAAGGAAATCTTAAAATTCGCCTTCGGACCGTACGTCCCATCGGCATCAAAAATCTCATCGTTGGGAATCGCCGGCCGCAACAACAGCCCCTCGGGAACCGTCGAATACGCCTTCCCCTTCGGATAGCCGTTGCTCCCCCGCATATCGGCAAAAACGGCGTGATAAATCGAGTCATACTCGCGCCATCCGCGCACCGTATCGTTGCCCTGATACCCCTCGATATACCGGTACTTCGTCTTCATGAAAAACGGGTCATACGCAAACGGCTTCTTCGGCGTCAACTGCGTCACCAGCACGTCCTGGTTCTCCAACAACGTGCTCCCCGCGCCCAGAATCAACTCCTCGCGAATCGGCGCCGGGTTCACCCCAGCCCCCAAATCCATCCGGAAGTTCTGAATATCCGGCTTCTCCGCCGGGTTCACCAGCGCCCGCGTCAACGCCTCATCGGCAATGCCCAGATAGGCCTCCAACAACAGCGGCGACAGCTGCAGCGTCTCCTTGTTATTCAAAAACCCGTCCTTCGAAACCGCATCCGGCGGCAGAATTTCGGTCAAGTCATCTTCCAACCCCAACAGTTCCCGCAGCGTGTTCTTATACTGCGCCACCGTCAGCCGCCGCACAGCGCCATTCTTCGGCGTCGGCCGCAACCGCGCCACTTCCAACTGTTTCCCAATCCACTCCACTACCGGCTTGCGCTCCTCCGCCGTGGGCTGTTTCATCCCCTTCGGCGGCATCGTCCCATCGCTGATCCGGTGCTGCACCTCGGACCACAACTTCATGTGCCGGTCTTCCATCCCCGACGTCAACGTGTCCACCCGGATCCCGGCCACCGCCGTATCCGTATTGTGGCAACTCATGCAATTCTTCTTCAAAAACGGCTGCACCGTCTCGGCAAAGCCGGCCTCCGCGCCGCCCTGGGCCCCGCGCGCCGTCCACAATAGCCCCAATCCCAATACCGCCGCCAAGCTTGCCAACACTGTTCTGAATTGCATTTCTCTGCGCTATCTTATCACCGCCATCCCCCGCAACTGCGGTACGATCAAGTCAAAATGAGCGCCGAAACCCCGTCCCCGTATGACTACGACCTCCTGGTAATCGGAAGCGGCCCCGCCGGCCACCACGCCGCCATCGAAGCCGCCAAACTCGGCCACCGCGTCGCCATCATCGACAAGTCCGCCGACCTCGGCGGCGTCTGCCTCCACACCGGCACCATCCCGTCGAAAACCCTCCGCGAAGCCGTGCTCTACTTAAGCGGTTTCCGCCAGCGCAGCTTCTACGGCCGCGGCTACCGCCTCAAAGCCCGCATCAATATTCAAGACCTCATGTTCCGCGTCAACGAGGTCATCAAGCGCCAGTACGCCGTCATCGAAGACCAGCTCCAGCGCCACGGCGTCCAGCTGATCGACGGCCACGCCACCTTCACCGCCGACGCCCACGTCCTCCACGTCTCCAGCCCCCACTCCGAGCGCCAGTTCTCCGCGGCCAATATTCTCATCGCCAGCGGCACCCGCCCCGCCCGCCGCGACGACATCCCCTTCGCCGCCCTCCAGGTCTACGACACCGACGAATTCATCAAAATCACCGACGGCGAATTCCCCAAATCCCTGATCGTCGTCGGTGGCGGAGTCATCGGCATGGAGTACGCCTCCATGGCCGCCGCCCTCGGCAGCGAAGTCACCGTCGTCGAAGTGAAGGATTCCCTCCTCACCTACGTCGATAGCGAAATCACCCAGTCGCTCATGTACCAGCTCCGCCGCGCCGGCGTCACATTCCGCCTCGGCGAAAAAGTCGTGAGCGTCGAAGCCCTCGACACCACGCCCCTCACCACCGTCGCCCACCTCGAATCCGGCAAGCGCCTGATCGCCGAGGCTCTCTTATACGCCGTCGGCCGCCAGCCGAATACCGACACGCTCAACCTCGCCGCCATCAACATCACCACCCAGGCCCGCGGCCACCTCACCGTCAACGAATCCTTCCAAACCGAAGTCCCCCACATCTACGCCGCCGGCGACGTCGTCGGCTTCCCCTCACTGGCCTCCACGTCCATGGAACAAGGCCGCCTCGCCGCCCGCCACATGTTCGGCGAGCCCTTCGAAAACCGCCCCGACCTCCTCCCCTTCGGCATCTACACTATCCCGGAAATCTCCATGGTGGGCAAGAACGAAACCCAGCTCACGCAGGAGAAGATCCCCTACGAAGTCGGCGTCGCCCAGTTCGACGAAGTGGCCAAGGCGCAAATCACCGGCGATCAATCCGGCCTGCTGAAGATCATCGTCCACGCCGAAACGCTCCAACTCCTCGGCATCCACATCGTCGGCGACAACGCCAGCGAGCTCGTCCACATCGGCCAAATGCTCATGATGACCGGCGGCACCATCGAAACCCTGGCGAAGACGGTGTTCAACTACCCGTCCCTCGCCGAGGCCTACCGCGTCGCCGCCACCAACGCCCTCGACAAACTCCAGCGCCGTTAAGGCGGGTCAACTACCCCTTCAACCCCAGCACCCGCACGCCGTTCTCCCAGAAAATCTTCCGGGTCACCGACGCATGCGGACTCAGCCGCCGAATCGTCTCAATCTGCTTCGCCCCGCTGCACCGGTCCCCCTCGCCCACCGGATCATTGCAATCGCTCCCATAAATCAACTTATTCTGATGCCGCTCCAGGAACCCCCGCGCATGTTCCTCGTCCCGTAACAACGCATTCAACCCCGACCCCGCCGACATATCCCCATACATATTCGGATAGTCCCGCAAATACTGATCCGTAATCCCGCCCGGCGCCACCCGTGTCCGCGGATACAGCACCTCCTGCGGCAATTCTTTATCAATATTCCCCCACCACGTCTGCGCATGGCCGATAAAGTTCACCGTCGGATACTTCTCCAAAATCTTATAGAACCGCTGAAACGCGATGTTATACGTGTTGTGCTCAAAGTGGAGTAACACCGGAACTTTATAATCGCGCGCGATCTGGGCGATAAGGTGCACATGCGTGCCATCGGAGTCGACGGGAAACTTCTGCTCCCCAATCCCAATCGCCCCCAGCTTCAAGTACTTCTCAATCACCGCCTTCGTCTTGTCCGGCGCCGGCCCTTCGTTGGCGAACATCACAAACTTCTGCGGATGCTTCCGAACCAGGTTCAGGCAGATATCATTACCGCCCGCCCCTGCCGCCAGCCCATACCGCGCTCCCGCCGGCAGCAGGACGGTCTTCAGAATTCCCATCTTCTCCTGATGCGCGATCATCTCCGCATCGGTCCGCCCGGAGTACGGCGAATGCTGGTGCAAATCCAGGATTCGCTCCTGAGGAGTCTGAGCGGAAACGGCCGCGGCCATCCCCGATAGCAAAACTGTGCGGCGTGTGAAGTCCGTAGGCATCAGAAATACGATACCGTGAGAAAAGGTCAAACGTGAGCAGTCCCGCCGGACAAAATCCATCCCCCTCCCGCTCCGAGCGTCTCGGCTTCATCGATTGGACCCGTGGAGCCGCCACGCTCGTCATGCTCCAGGGCCACGTCTGGGAGAGCTTCACCCACAAGGATCTCCGCGACACCGGCGTCTACATGATGTCCCAATTCCCCGGCGGCGTCGCCCCGGCGGTGTTCCTTTTTCTCTCCGGCGTCACGCTCGCCTTCCTCATCGATAGCCGCCAGCAGAAGGGCGCCGGCGCAGGCGGCCGCAGCTACGCCGCCCTCAAACGCGCCGCCTTCCTGGGCTCGCTCGCCCTCCTCTTCCGCCTGCAAATGTTCGCCTTCTACTGGCCGAACTCCCCGTGGCGCGACATCCTCCGTGTCGACATTCTCAACTGCATGGCCGCCGCCTGCGTCATGCTCGCGCCCATCTCCGCCTTCGGCCGCCTCGGCCGCATCCGCGGCGCCATGGCTGTGGCCGCCATCATCGCCTTCGGCGCGCCCTTCATGAGCGATTGGAAGGCCGACGCGCCCGAAAGCCTCCTCCGCATGTACCTCGCCCCCGATTACGGCGCCTTCGCCCTCTTCCCCTGGGGCACCTTCGTAGCCTTCGGCATGGCCTGCGGCACCGTCTTCCGCTGCGTCTCCGAAGAAGGCCGCGAGGACTTAATGCAGTGGGCCGGCTGGGCCGGTTTCGCCCTCGCCTTCGCCGGCCAGTACGTGTCGAACCTGCCCTACAACATCTACCCCCACACAGAATTCTGGCTCGATAGCCCTTGCCTGACGCTCATCAAAATCGGCGTCATCCTCATGGTCTGCGCCTTCGGATTCTTCTGGAACCAGTGGATCCCCCGCATCCGCGCCGGCGCCGGCTTCGGCCCGCGCTTCAGTATCCCCCGCCAGCTCGGCCAAACCTCGCTGTTGATCTACTGGGTCCACATCGAACTCGTCTACGGTCGCTGGGCCGAACCCTACAAACAGAAAACCCCTCTCGCCGAAACCGCCCTCTGGGCCCTCGCCGTCATCGCCGTCATGCTCGCCCTCTCGGTCGGAAAAACCAAACTGGTCACCAGCCAGGCCTATCTCGACAACCGCGCCAAACTCCTCGGCCGCCTCCCCTGGCTCGCCACCCGCTAACTTTTCCACAGGGCCGTGCTACCGAAAACTCCGATACCCGGATCATCCCGTAAATTAGGATTTCACCGCATCCGCTCCGTCCGCCAAGCCGCCGTCAACGGCCAATAAAACGCCCACCCGCCCAACC
>CANIFK010000485.1 GCA_947466555.1 Acidobacteriota bacterium
ACGGCGACGGCGTCGGACGATTTTCTGATTACCAAGGCGGTGGTGCAGGGCGGGAAGTTGGTGGCGACGTCGATTATTGATGTCCAGCGGGATCCGAGCGTGATTTTGCCGGGCGGGGTGTTTTTGACGCGGGTGCACACGCTGCGGCCGCCGATGGTGGTGGCGGGTCCGGGGCCGGTGACGCCTCCGGTGGCGGGGACGGTGGCGGTGGCTGGGCCGAAGAATGCGACGGTGACGACGCGGGTGTTCCAGTTGGACGGGACGGGATCGGCGAGCGCGGATGGGAAGCCGTTGTCGTTTAGCTGGACGATTCCGGCGGGGGCGCCGTTGGCTGGGATAACCGGTGGTGGGACGGCGACGCCGACCGTGCAGTTTGGGCAGGGTCGGGCGACGTATACATTTGTCTTGACCGTGACGGACTCGGCAGGGAAGACGGCGAGTGATTCGGTGTCGATTTCGTATTTAGGAAATTGATTTTGGGCTGGGAGGGGTGTACGGGCGCCCCTCCTTTACGCGAAATGTATGACGGCGCCGAGGATGGTAGCGAGGACGAGGAGGCCGAACCAGAGGAGGAAGGTGCGTTGGAAGTGGGGGTTGGGGTGGGGGGAATTGTCGGTGTAGAGTTCGACGTTGAGGATTTGTTGGGCCTGGCGGGCGTGGTTCAGGGCGGGTTCGAGGCTGGGATAGGCGGATTGGATTTCGATGGTCTGATTGTCCGTGGTGGCGAGGCCGAAGGAGTGGATTTCTTCGATGACTGTGCCGCGCTTTTTTACGCGGACCTGGGCGACATAGAGGTGGGCGATTTCGGCGCGTGGGATGGTGTGGCCGGTACCGAGGGGGAAGGGGCGGAGGGTGGTGCGGACGCCGGAGGGGGTGATGGTGGCGTGGTTCTCGTTGAACAGCAGGGCGAAGAGGAGGTATGTCAGGACGACGAATGGGGGGAGGATGACGTAGCGGCCGTCGGCTGCGGTGGACTTGGCGACGGCGTAGGCCAGCGGAAAGTAGGGCACCGTGAAGATCAGCTTGATCCACCACGGGGCCCAGGGTTCCTTGTAGTGAAATGGAGGCATGATTTTCGGTAGGCGATCTATGAAAATCGGTAGAAATGGGACAAGGGTGGCTGTCCCTATATTAGGTTTTTTAATATTAGAAGGTGGCGCGGGCGCCGAGTTGGAAGGCGCGGGGGCCGCCGGAACCGAAGACCTGGCCCGCTCGGCTGGTGGGTACGCCGAAGCTGGCGGGGTTGTTCAACTGGTTCGAGATGCCGCCGAGATTGGCGATGTTGAAGACGTTGAAGCCTTCGGCGAATACGTTTAGCTTGTAGCGCTCCTTAAACAGGAACACCTTCGTTAGGCGGAGGTCCTGGGAGCTGAAGTTGTCGCCGAAACTGTAGTCGACGGGGAGGCTGAGTTTGGGGATGGTCTGGCCGCGGCTCGTGCGGGGACGCTGGCCGTTGGCCAGGTCCGGGTAGGCGGCGTTCCAGGCGGCGACACCCTTTTCCAGGCGCTCCTTGGTGGGTTTGCGGTCGGGGACGTTCCAGCCGGGGAGGAAGCTGGTGTCCTGGCCGTCGCCATCGAGATCCACGCTGCCCACCTGCGGACGGTAGGCGCCGCGGGTGCCCATGCTGGAGATGAAGGAGAGTTGGAACTTCCAGGGGAGATCGACGATGCCGCTGACATTGAGCGAATGGCGTCCGCCAGACGGTCCCCAGTTTTCGAACCAGTTATCGAGGTTGGTCACGCCGTTCATGCCTTGGGCGGCGGTGAGGGCGTAGCTGGCCAGGAACTGGTAGCGCTTGGCGAACCGCTTGTCCACTTTCACGAGCAGGGCACGGTAGACGGAGCGGCCGGCGGAGGTGCGGATGCCGATGGAGCCGGTGGAGCAGTTGGCTTTGGGATCGTTGGCTTGGGCTGTCGTTGTACAGCGGGGGATGACGGGGCCGGCGGCGCGGAAGAAGCGGTTGTAATCGAGAGAGCCGAGATCTTCGCGGAAGGCGTGGCGGTAGACGAAATCGGCGGTGACGACGAGGTCCTTGCGGACTTCGCGCTGGATGCCGAGGGTCAAGTGCCGCGAGTAGCCGGGGCCGTAGCGGTAGGGGTAGATGTCGGTGCCCTGTTTGGAGAGGTTGATGTTGCGGATGGTGAGATCGTTCGGATTGGGATTGGCGGTGGCGGCTTCGGCGACGGCGCGGACCTGGGGCAGGATGGCCATGAGGTTCGAGAAGCGGAAGCCGGTGGGGAGGGTGCGGAAGTCGAGCGGGGTGCCGACGTTGACGTTGGGGAGGACGCCGGGGATGGGGTTGACGATGCCGGCGGTGGGGTTGGGAATTGACTGTCCGCCGATCTGCTGGCGGCCGTTGCCGACGGGGCCGATGGCGGCACGTTCGCCCAAGCGCTGGGAGATTTCGGTGGTGTCGAAGTAGAAGCCGCCGCCGCCGCGGATGACGGTTTTCCCGTTTTTGAATGGATTCCAGGCGAAGCCGAGGGAGGGGCTCCAGTTGGTGTAAGTGGGCTTGGTGGGGTTGAGGCTCTCCATGATCGGGGCGAGGAGGGCGGGTTTGGATAGATCGCCGTTGACGAGGGTGGATTCGAACTGCCAGGCGAGGCCGTAGTTGAGCGTGAGCTTGGGGCTGATGCGGTAGGTGTCCTGCCAGTAGGCGTGGTAGCGGCGGTTGTTGGAGGCCTGATCTTTGTTGTAGGGCGGAGGCTGGGATGGGTCACCGATGCCCATTGCGAAGACGGCGAGGGGGAGCTTGAGGACGTCGGCGTTGGTGGAGAACTGATTGGGGAGGCCAAAGGCGGCCAGCGGGATGCGGTTGGCCACCATGATGTCGGGGCCCCAGAGCTGGCCGGCGGCGGGATCACCGAAGGCCCAGTAGCCGGAGAAGGGATGGTTTTCATAGCTGCCGCCGAAGCGCATGCGGTGGGCGCCGCGCTGCCAGGTCATGTTGTTGACGAGGTTGTAGCGGCGCATGTCGCGGCCTTGCGGGGCGTTGGCGGTATTGCCAAAGCGGACGTTGGTGCCGACGACGGACATTTCCGGGAGGCCGATGCCGAGGCAGCCGGGGCACTCTTTTTCGGTGGGGTGGAGGTTGCGGTTGCTCCAGTATTGATAGGCGAAGCGGAAGTCGTTAACGAGGGTGGAGGAGAGGGTGGAGGTGACGCCGAGGACGGACTGGTCGGCCCAGTTGCGGTTGACGAGCCAGTTCGAGGGGAGGGTGTTGCCGGAGCGGGGGCCGTAGCCTTTGTTGCCGTCGTGGGAGTAGCGGGCGAAGAGGTTGTGATTGGTGTTGATGCGGTAATCGAACTTGGCGGAGAGCTGGCGGCCGTCGTAGGGGTTGGAGTAGTTGTTGGCGAGGCTGGCGAAGTAGGGGGAATCGGGCTGGACGGTGACGACGGCGTCCTGGTTGTTGTTTTCGATGTTGAAGAAGAAGAACAGTTTGTCCTTCTTGATGGGGCCGGAGAAGAGGGCGCCGGACTGGCGGCGGGCGAAAAAGGGGTTGGGGGCGAAGGCGTTGCGGCGGAGGGCGGGGTAGGCGGAGAGGTTGTTGTCGCGGAAGAAGAAGTAGGCGCCGCCGTGGAAGTCGTTACCGCCGGAGCGGGAGACGATGTTGATCGCTCCGCTCGCTGCGATGCCGGTGGAGAGGTCGAAGTTGGCGGAGGAGATCTGGAACTCTTCGACGACTTCCTGGGAGAAGTTCTGGGCGGTGCCGCCTTCGAGGGAGTTGCGGACGTTACCGCCGTCGACGGTGAGGGCGGTTTTGCCGGAGGAGCCGCCGAGGACGGAGACGGAGAACTGGGCGTTGTATTGGGCGAGGCTTTGGGTGCCGACGGAGACGCCGGGTTCGAGGAAGGCGAGTTGGAGGAAGCTGCGGCCGTTGAGGGGGAGGGCCTCGATCTGGGTGCGGCCGATGACGCCGTCCACTTTATGGGCGTCGTAGGCGATTTGGGAGTTGGCGGCGGCGACGGTGACGGTTTCGGTGACGGCACCGATTTGGAGTTTGAGATCGACTGTTGTGGTGGAGCCGACGACGACGGTGGCTTCGCGGAGGGTCTGGCGGAAGCCGGCGGATTGGGCGCGGACTTCGTAGCGGCCGGCGGGAAGGGCGGGGGCGGCGAACTGGCCCTGGTTGTCGGATTTGAGCTCGCGTTTGAGGCCGGTCTCGAGGTTGGTGACGGTGACGGCGGCGTTGGATACGACGGCGCCGGAATCGTCAGATACTGTGCCGGCGACGGTGCCGATGGGGGCTTGCGCGAAGGCGGCGAGGGCGAAGAAGAGAGCGAGGACCCGTAGCATTTCCCTTATGCTATCGCGTTGGTGGGAACTTGGGGAGGGATGGAAAATGCCAGACAAATCCTGGGTGACTGTCACCCAGGATTTGTCCGGTGGTTGGTTAGCGGAAGTTGGCGGTCAGCGTCGTGTCGGCGTTGATCGTCGTGGTGCAGGAGAGGGCGAGGCCGGAGCAGCCGCCGCCGACCCAGCCTTTCCAGGTGGCGCCGGCGCCGGGGACGGCGGTGACCGTCACGGAGGAGCCCTGGAGGAAGGAGGAGCCAGAGGGATTACTGGAGACCGTGCCGGTGCCGTTCGTCTTCAGGACCAGTTTGTAAGTGGACTTGAAGAGGGCGGTGACGGGAGCGGCGGAGTTGACGTTGATGGTGCAGGTGGGGCTGACGCCCTGGCAGGCGCCGGACCAGCCGCTGAAAATTCCTTTGCCGTTACGAGCGGTGAGGGTGACCGAGGTGCCGGTGTTCACCGTCATGGAGCAGGTGGTGCCGGGGCAGCGGATGGCGCGGGTGGCGTCTTCGACTGCGCCATCGCCGGTGACGGTGACGGTGACGGGGTAGGCGTCCGGGGCGTTGAGGTTGGCGGCGGCGTTCTGGGCGCCTATGAAGTCACCGATTTCGGAGGGGTCCGGAACGGTGCAGGTGGGGTCGATGCAGAGGGCCTG
>CANIFK010000486.1 GCA_947466555.1 Acidobacteriota bacterium
CGTTGGACTGCGTGGTCACGCGTCCAAAATTCGCTCCCGCCGTCACCGTGGTATTCGGGTTCCCGAATCGCACCCGGTTCAGCGAGTTAAATGCCTCTCCCCGGAACTGCAACTTGATCTTCTCGGTAATGCTGAAAATCTTGAAGATGGATGCGTCCAGGTTGTTGATGTGGTGCCCGCGCAAATCGGCCACCAGCGGGCTCATGTTGCCCAGCGTGAACGCCGCCGGTTGGCTGAAGACCGACGTGTCGAACCACCGGTCCAGCCGCCCATGCGCGTCTCCGCTCTGCGCCGCGCTCTTGCCATTGTTGTTCGCGCGAATGGCCTCGGTGAATAGGCCCGCCTGGTTCGTCGCGCCGATGCCCAGAATCGAACCCGATTGCGCCGTCCAGATCCCGTTCACCTGCCAGCCGCCGGCGAACATGTCCATCCATCGCGACATGCCGTTGCCGAAGTGCCGCCCGCGGCCGAACGGCAACTCGTAGACGCCGCTGAACACCAGCCGCTGCGGCACGTGCACGCTCGATACGCCCCGGCTGCCCAGCGCGTTGTAGCTGTCCTGATAGCTCGTCCCCTGGTCCATCGCCTTCGCCCAGGTGTAGTTGCCTTCGAACAGAATCCCCTTCGCCAGTCGCTTGCTGAACGTCACCTGCAACGCGTTGTAGTCCGACGTCGCACCCTGCGAAAACAGCGGATAGATTGCGCCAAACTGCGGATACGGCCGCAGCAATTGCGCCCGCGAAACCTGTGCGTTCGCCACCACGCCGCCGCCCTGGCCGAAGAACGGATTCGGCACCAGTTGGTTCAGCTGGTTGCCCAGGCTCAGGAACTGCGGGCTCACCTGATTGATCGTGTAGCCGCCCTCGCCGCCGCGCGACAGCTGCCGCCCGCGATTGCCCACATAGGCTGCTTCCAGCAAAATCGCACCCGGCAACTCGCGTTGTACCGTGAAGTTGTACTGCAGCGTGTAAGGCGTGTTCGTGTTCGCCAGTGGCGCGTCCAGGTTGCTGCCGATGGCCGTCAACGCCCCTTGCGACGATCCCGGCACCGGCTGAAAGCCTCCCGGGAACGGATTCGCCAGCCGGTTCAACGACGTCAAACCATTGTCCAAACTCGTCACCCACGGCGTCTCCACGCGGAACCCATACGGCCCCACCGTGCCCTGCGCCGACAGCGTGCTCGGCCCAAACAACTGTGCGAACGCCCCGCGAATGACGGTCTTCTCGTCCATCTGGTAGGCAAAGCCCAGCCGCGGCGCCAGGTTATTCCAGTCGCCCCCAAACTGCGACCGCCCGTTCCCATCCACACCCACAAACCGCAGCCCGCCCTTCAAGTTCGGGAACGCCGGAACCTTTGCCGCCAGCGGCGAAGTCAGACTAGGGTCAAACCAGCTCAGCCGGTCATAACGCTCCGTCCGCGGCGTGTCGAAGTCATAACGCACACCCAGGTTCAGCGTCAGCTTCCGCGTAATCCGCCAGTCGTCCTGTACGTAGAACGCGTGGTAGAAGCTCTGCGACGCTACGTTCTTCCAGTTCTGATAGAAGTTCCCATCGCTGCCTGCGCCCAATAGGAAGGAGGCAAATCCAAATCCCGCCGTCGAGCTTGCGCTCACCGGGTTCGGCCCCTGCGTCATGTTCGCCCCAAAGTTGAACGTACCCGCCGCGCGCGCCTCCCAAACGTTGATCCGCAGCATCCGGCCTTCATAGCCATACTTCAACGAGTGCTTGCCGGTCACCTTGCTCAGGCTCGCCGCCAGGCCGTAATTGTTAAACCCGCTCTGCCGGTGGTCGTTGCCGCCCAGTGCCGTCTGCGTCGAAACGCCGAATCGCGGAAACATGTACTTGTCCACGGCGGCGTCCAGTGCCTTTGGCAGCCCCAGGCTCGACGGCACGAAGCCCAAGCCCTGGTTATCGAACAGGAAACGGTTCCGCGCAAACGACAGCCGCACATTCAGCAGCATCGTCGGATTCAGCGTGTTCGTGTAATCCACCACCGCGTTCCGCCCGAAGTCGTTGTTATTCACCCGGCCCTCGGCAATTCCCAGTTCTCCCGGGAACAACTGCGGCGGCCCGTTGAACGACTTCCGATACGAAAACCGGCCAAAAATGCGTTGTTGGTCGCTCAGGTTGTGGTCCACACGGACATCGGCGTTATCGGTGTTGATCGCCGCCGCGCCGCTGTTGTAGAAGTTGTTCCGGCCAATGGCGTCGCCGGGTGTATTCGCCTTCGGAAAGTAGCCAATAACGTTCCGCGCTACCGCGTCGAACCGCGCTTGCGGAATGATGTTCCCAGGAAACGCATCGCGAATGGAGCCGTTCCCATTGGGGTTCGCCCGCGTCGTATTCGGGTCGAACATGGTGATCAGCGCCGTCGCCGTCGCCCGCGTCTGGCTGAAGTCGCCAGTCCGTTCCCGATCGGTCGGCACCGTGGTCAGGCGGTCGGAAAAGCTCCGCTCCCGCAAGCCTTCATACGCGCCCATAAAGAAGGTCCGGTTCTTAATCACCGGCCCGCTCACCATTCCGCCAAACTGATTGCGCTTGAAACTCGCCAGCGGCACGCCGCGCTGGTTGGCAAAGAAGTTATTGGCGTCCAGCACGGAGTTACGCATAAACTCATACGCGCTGCCATGGTACGTGTTATTGCCCGACTTATACACAAGGTTCAACACGCTGGTCATGCTCCGCCCGAACTCGGCGCTGAAGTTCTGGGCCTGCATCTTAAACTCCGCTACCGCGTCCACAGAGGGAAATACCGACAATCCCGCAAACCCGTTCACCGTCGGAAACGCGGCGCTCGACCCATCCACCAGCACGTCAAACGTTCCGCCGCGCGCCCCGTTCACGCTGTAACTCACCGCGTTGTGCGCGTTGCCGATGCCGCCCGTCACCCCCGGCGTCAGATTCACCAGCGAATAGACATTTCGCGTATTCAACGGCAACTCTAAAATCCGCTTATTATCTACAACCCTCCCAATCGAAGACGTGGTCGCTTCTACCAGCGCCGCGTCCCCGCGAATCGTGACCGATTCCGTCATCGCGCCCACCTGCAGCACGATGTTGACACGAGCCTGCTGCTGTACCTGCAACTGAATCCCAGCCTGCTCAAAACCCTTAAATCCCGATGCTGCCACGGCAACCTTATACGAGCCCGGCGGCAGCAGCGGCGCCGTATAGTTCCCCTCCAAATTGGTCACCACGTCCACCTTGGCGTTGGTCCCGGTATTGACGATCTGCACCTTCGCCCCGGCGATCATCGCGCCGCTGGTGTCGGTAATGCTGCCGGTTATTGTGCCCGTTGAAGTCTGGCCCCACCCAGCCAGTCCCATCGCGGCGCAAGCAACAGCCAAAATCAAATTTCTCATAGTGACTCCATCAAACTCTAGCAATCGAAAATAACGACGAAGTTACAATATCGCGTTTTCCACGTGACAACCACCGGCCTGTCTCCGAGACGCCTCGCGCAGGCGTCGATAGGGGCGGAGTGTCCTGTGACTTCGATCGCGCGGTTCCAGGTACGCAGCGGCGGGTGCGGCGGTGGACTCCCCGTCAGTTGCACGCAACCCGGAGCTATCCGCTCGGATGAGACTTAGTGTCTCTTATACTTGCCCAGCAAAGCATTCATCAGACTTACCGGCCTAAGGAAGCTCGTTACTTCCAGCCTCTGAATAGCCTCGGCAAAATCGATCAGACCCTTCTCGGCGGCGATGTCCAGTACTCCAAGCGTGCCGGTAACTCGAAGCCCTTGCCGTTCTGCGGCAATGGCGCCTCGACGGTCATCGATAAGCAATAAATCCGCTCCAAGCGAAGCCGCAAGGGCAATGGCGGCTGCTTCACCCCCTGTGAAGTCCTGCTGTAAGGACTGGTTCGGGCGTGATCACAATTGTGATCCAGGAGGGAGGCTCAGAAATCCATTGACGAACCGGAACCGGAGCACTTTCGTCCGCCAACTCAGCCTGAACAGCAGCGGGCCTAATGACGCTCTCGCAAAGACGAGCAAGAACATCAATGTGCCCAATCAGGATCAAGTAATGGATGGGTCCGGTGTCCGCGATGACCAGCCGCACTGGCTACAGGCCCAAGCTTTTGAACGCGGCGCGTTCCTTCTCGAAATCTTCCATGGTGTACTCTTCGAAAACGCCATGAGCCTTCAGAAATCCATCAAGCTGAATCCGGGCGAGTCCGAGCATGCGGCACAGCTCCGGCTCGGTGATGCGGCCACCCTTCAACTCCTCGAGGGCGAAAGTCTCAAGGACTCTGCGGGATAGGTCGCCGCCCGGCGCCAACCGCGTGCCGATATCGTCCGGAATTTCCAGGTTCACATGCAAGGTGCGATCCCTTCCTTCTTTCACCTTACCGGATCGTATCAATCGTGTCATCTGTGCCGGGGCTCACCCCGGAGGTTGCGGTGGCCCGGTTTTCCGAAACCCTCCCCTCGCCGGGCGTATCTATAGCTACAGAACCAAATGAACTTCCCCACCAGATTCGCCGCCCTCGCCCTTCTCTCCGTCTCCCTCCTTCCCGCCCAGGAGAAGGTAAAAGAGGAGCTCAAAGACGCCGGTTCCGCCACCAAAAAGGTAGCCGTCAAAACCGGCAAAGGCACCGCCAAAGTGGCGAAGAAAACCGCCGCCGTCACCGTCGATGGCGCCGAAAAGACCGGCTCCGCCGTCAAGAACGGCACTATGAAGGTCGTCAACAAAACCGTCGACGCCGTGAAGTAGCCGCCCCCGCGGCTACCGCTCCCACTCCGTCGCCATATTGTCGTCGGTAATCACCCGCGCCCGCGCCGTCCGCCGCCGCACGCTCGCCGCGCTCTCCACCGCCAGGTGCTCGCTCCCCGTCTCGTCCACCGCCCGGAAGTAGCCTGCCAACGCCTCCAGCCTCCCCGCGGCCCGCGCGTCCGCCGGGTCCAACACTAGTTTCCCCTCCAACCGGTACCGTCCCAACACATC
>CANIFK010000487.1 GCA_947466555.1 Acidobacteriota bacterium
CCAGCGCCTCTCCATCCCAGGCAGAGACCAGGCCGCCGAGGGTCGGCACCATGGCGCAGAGCATGAAGCCGAGCGTCAATCGCTTCGCCCCGGCAAACGCGCCAAGCGCAAAACAGCCGATGCCCGCGGCGATGAGAAGAACCGCAAACTGGAGAAATACGCCACGATAGGCGATTTGCATGTAACAGGCGAAGGCGCCCCAGATCAGCCCAGACACCTTCGTATGCAGGCCGTAGGAACGAAGCCAGCGCGTGGCCGCCTCTGGATCCGACGGCGGATCAGTAACCAGAAGGGTCCTCCAGCGCACGATACCAGTGAGAATGAACAGCGACAGCATCGATGCAAATAGCCACGGATGATCCGTTGCCAAAGGCGTGCCCAGCCCCAGGGGCGCAAACACCAGAACGTATAAAAATACGGCCCAGCGGCTACGCCGCCAAATCTGACCGACTCTTGCCACACGGACTTGTGGCTCGAGAACAGGATCGACGCTAATCACCTATTAAGAGACTACTAGGATTCAGACTCCGCCGGGGAATCAGCAACGGGCGCTTCCGAAGGAGGCGGCGGTTCTACTTTATTGGCCTGTTCAAACAGGAAATTCAAGACCTTTTGCGTGCGGATGTGACCGGCGATGCGACCGATGGTGCCATCCTGCTCCAGGCGGCGGCGCACACTGGCGACGGCTTCCCGCTCCTGGCGGGCGAGGCGCTGCACTTCGCCGTCCACTTCTTCCTGCGTGGCGTGAATGGCTTCGCGGTCGGCGACCTTCTCCAGAAGCAGCGAAGCACGAACGTCCTTGGTCGCGCGCGGGATCTGGCTTTCCTTGACCTTCGACCAATCGATATTCAGCTTGCGCGGGTCGACGCCTTGATCGGCGAGGCTGCGCAGGCGGCTCTCGATGAGCGATTCCACCTGCTGGTCCACATAGGCCTGCGGGATGGGGAAATCGTAGAGATCGACGAGACCGTCAAGCAGCGCGGTGTGGGCTTCCTGGCGCGCGGTCATGTCGCGTTCGGTGTAGATCGACTTCTTCGCCGCGTCGCGCAACTCGTCCAGGCTCTTGAAATCGCCCAGATCCTGAGCAAATTCGTCGTTCAACTCGGGCAGCTCCTTGCGGCGAATCGTCTTCAGGGTGCAGGAGAAATTGACGTTCTTCCCGGCCAGGCGCTCAGCGCCGTAGTCGGCCGGATAGGAGATCTCGAATTCCTTCACGTCACCCGGCTCCATGCCGGTGATGTTGTCGGTGAAGGCGGCCATCGTGTCGGCGTGGCCGAGTTCCAGAGCCACTTCGTTCTCGTTCAGTTCGCCGCCTTCGAGGGGCGACAGGCTGCGCAAGGCGATCAGCACATGATCGGTCCCGGTGGCCGGGCGCGGATCTTCGTTGATGTATTCGGCCTTCTGCTCACGCAGACCCTGCAAGCGGGCGGCGACTTCTTCCTCGGTCACCACGGGCTCACGGTAGGGCACGGTCAAACCACGATAGTCATCGCGCAATTCAAACGACGGCGCCACTTCAAACTGGGCCTTGAACTTCAACGGCTCGCCGGCGTGATAGTGCATATCGACGACCGACGGCGTGCCCACGACTTCCAGCTTTTCGCCATCGGCGTACTTGCGGAAGGCTTTCGGGATGATCCGTTCCAGGACGTCCTGGCGCACTTCGCTGGCGAACTTCGTCCGGATCAGCGAGGCCGGAACCTTGCCGGGACGGAAGCCCGGCAGGGCCGCCTTCTTGCGGATGTCTTCGACAACGAGTGCCGTTTCCTTGTCGATCTCCTCAACGGGGACGACCAGTTCAATTTCGTGCTTGCAGCCTTCGAGGAGTGCCATTGGGAAAAGGGTATTTAGAAAGAAGAGATTTTATGAGGAAGGCGCGGAGGGATTGGCTCCGCGCCTCGAGTGCAGTTTGTTGCGTTACCTTGCTTACCCGCGAGCAGCGGCAGCGAGGCCGGCGCCAGCGCGGAGCGCCTCCGCCTTGTCGGTCGCTTCCCACGTGAAGGTCGGCTCGTTGCGGCCAAAGTGGCCGAACGCGGCGGTCTTGCGGTAGATCGGGCGGCGCAGTTGGAGATGGTCGATGATCGCCTTCGGCGTCAGGCCGAAGTTCTCACGAACCAGTTCCGTCAAGCGCGCGCCGTCCACAAGGCCGGTGCCGAAGGTGTCGACCATGACCGAGACGGGCTCAGCCACGCCGATGGCGTAGGCCAACTGAACTTCGCAGCGATCGGCAAGGCCGGCGGCAACGATGTTCTTGGCAATGTAGCGGGCCATGTAGCAGGCCGAACGGTCAACCTTCGTCGGATCTTTACCGGAGAAGGCGCCGCCGCCGTGACGGCCCATGCCGCCGTAGGTGTCGACGATGATCTTGCGGCCGGTGAGGCCGGTGTCGCCGTGCGGACCACCGATGACGAACAAGCCGGTCGGGTTGATGTGGTACTTGGTGTTCGCATCCACCATGTTGGCGGGGACGATCGGGTCGATCACCAGTTCCTTCACCTTGGCGCGCAACTCTTCAGTGCTCACTTCGGGGGCGTGCTGGGTGGAGACGACAACCGCGTCGATGCGGGTCGGCTTGCCGTTGACGTACTCAACCGACACCTGGCTCTTACCGTCGGGACGGAGCCAGTTCACGGTACCGGCCTTGCGGACGGCCGACAACTGGGCAACCAACTGGTGCGCCAGCATGATCGGCAGCGGCATCAGTTCCGGGGTTTCGTTACAGGCGTAGCCAAACATCAGGCCCTGATCGCCGGCGCCGCCCGTGTCCACGCCCATAGCGATATGGGGAGACTGGGTCTGGATGGCATTCAGGATACCGACGGTCTTGGCGTCGTAACCCATGGCGGCGTCGGTGAAGCCGATTTCGGCAACCACTTCGCGCACCAGGTCCGGCACGTTGAAAATCGATTTGGTGGTGATTTCACCGGCAACTACCGCAAGACCCGTCGTTACAAGGACTTCGCAGGCCACACGGCCCGTCGGGTCATCCTTCAAAACGGCATCGAGAACGGCGTCGGAAATCTGATCCGCCATCTTATCGGGATGGCCTTCGGTGACCGATTCCGAAGTAAATATGTGACGCAAACCTTCAGCCACGTATTGCTCCTTGGAGTTAAGTTGAACGATTCGGCAAAGAACACGCCTGCGCCGCGAATAGCGTCACCCAAAACCCAGGATGTGCAGAGTGAACAGCCGAGAGGGTATTTCGGGGCGGGGATGCCAACCTCTAAGTTTATCATGGCTGGCCCGCCACGCGGGGATTTCTGCTATTCGGGATCGCGATGAACTGTGCCGGGCGCAAAGGCCGGCAGGCAAATGGCGATATATTCGGCGCCCTCGGCGCCCGGTGTCGAATACCGGATCCACTCACCGGCGTGCGTCAGCACGGCCTGCCCGGCGGCCACAGTCATCACACCATCCCGGTGCTCAATCTGTACCGCGCCCTTCAGCACTACCGTATATTCATCGAATTCCGGCGTCTGGCCCGGCTCCACCCAGCCGCCCGGGCTGCGCATGTGCGCCACGCTGAGATTCTCCGTCCCCGTGTTCACACGGCCCACGTACTCATCAATCAGTTTCGGCTTGGTGCCGGCGGCTTCAATCCGCGTCGGCCCGGCAATCAGGGTTGGCATCGCTCCCTATTTTGGCAAAAAAAGTGAGCCGCCAAAAAAAATGAGCCGGAAGACGGCTCCCGGCTCGCTATCGGAGGATTTTCTCTGTTCAGGGACGAGCGGCTTGCACCCCGCTACCCCCTGAACAATTTCAGGGTATTGCACTCATTCAGACGTGTATAGCCCGACCTTGGTTCTATGGAAGACAGTACCGTTCTAGATCGCCGGACCCAGCGGGCCCGCAAAGAGCTGTTTTGTCAACGACTTATACGCATGCAAATTTTTCGCCCTGGTTACACATCGGCTAAAAAAGCCGTTGTTTTAATCCCAGAAACATCAAAAGTTTTTCGGCAGCGCGGATTTCCGCACCGCGTACGGTCGTCGAGCAGCACCATGTAACTTTGGCATTTGGGGAATCGCGCTCGATCCCGCTCGTCGGCCCCAGGAGGCAGGCGGTCTTTTTTCCGGCGGATCAACCACCGCAACTCCAATTGCTGGCCGGTGCGGCAGTACGGACAGATCAACTGCGCCGGGCGCGTCGCAGGAGACTCTGTGTAATAAGCCCGTTCGTCCATGCGCCTATTGTTTCAGCTTTTCCAGGTCGAATTGGCGGACGCCCGGCAGGTTGGCATACCGCTCGGGGTGGCAGGTGAGAATCAGGATCTGCAGCGTTGCGGCGGATTCGGCCAGCAACTCCAGAATCCGGGCGGCGCGTTGAGGGTCGGTGGCCAGAAACGCGTCGTCGAAGACGGCCAACTGCGGACCGGCCTGGGCGAGCCGGGAAGCCAACGCGAGGCGCGTGGCAAAGGCCACCTGTTCGGCTTCGCCGCCGGAGAGTTCGTCGAGCCGCGCGTCGGCGCCCGGTACGACGAGGCCAGCCGGCGTCCAGGTATCGTCGACACGGATCGCATGGGCCGCAGGCCCGGCGATACGTCGCCAGTTAGCAGTAGCGAACTCGGCGATCCGGTCCGGCAGCGAGGCCGACATCGTTCGCTTCGAGGCGGCCAGCGTCTCTTTCAATAGCTTCAGCGCCTCCGCCCGGCGGCGCTCACGGTCCAGATCGGCGGTACACACGGCCAGCCGTTCTTCGGTCTCCGCCAGCCGCGAATAAAGGTTCTGGTTTTGCAGCACGGCGAGTTCGCCATCCAGGCGCGCGGCAGCCTCGCGATCGGCGTCGAGCGCGGCCTGCAGCGAATTCGCAGACTGCTCTAGCGCCGCCGGATCCGCGGTGCTGGCGTCTTTGATGGCCTTGAGACGAGCGCTGGCCGCCGCGTGGCGGGAGGCGGCATCGGTGCGTTGGGAGTCCAACTC
>CANIFK010000488.1 GCA_947466555.1 Acidobacteriota bacterium
CCCCCAACGTCACCTTCTCCGGCGCCGTCCCGCCCTCAGCCATGCCCGCCCTCTTCGCTCGCGCCGAAGTGGTCGTCCTCCCCTCCCGCGCCGAAGGCCTTCCGTTGTCGCTGCTCGAAGCCATGGCCGCGGGGAAGCCCATCGTCGCCACCGCCGCCGGCGGCATTCCGGAACTCATCCGCCATCGCGTAAACGGCCTGCTCGTCCCGCCCGAGGATCCCCACGCGCTCAACGCCGCGCTCACCGAACTCATCGAAGATCCCGCTCTCCGCCTGCGCCTCGGCGCCGCCGCCCGCCAGACTTTCGACGAATCCCGCAACGACGAATCCTCCATCGTCGCCGACACGCTCGCCCTCTACGACACGCCCCGCGTCACCCGAATCACACCCGCCTCCCCCGGCCCGTCGTCCAACTGGCAGACCCTCTGGGCCTATCGCGATCTGTTCCTGCTCCTCCTCCAACGCGATGTCAAACTCCGCTTCGGCAAATCGCACGCCGGCCTGCTCTGGGCCGTTCTCCAACCGCTCCTGATCCTGGCCGTGCTCACCCTCTTCGCCGCCGTCGCCCGCATTCAAACCACCGCCATTCCCTATCCCCTCTACGCCATCACCGGCCTCCTGCCGTGGACGTACTTCACGCAATCGGTCACCCAATCCACCCACTGCCTGGTGAACTACGCCGCCCTCATCGGCAAGCTCCACTTCCCCCGCCTGATCCTCCCGCTCGCCGTCGCCGGAACGGCTCTGATCGATCTCGCCATCGCCGCCACCGTTCTCCCCCTCTTCTTCATTTACTACGGCGTCCCGCCCACTCTCCGCCTCCTGGCCCTGCCCGGTCTGATCCTCCTCGCCGTCGCCGCCGCAGTCGGGCTCGGCCTCTGGCTCGCGGTTCTCAACGTCCGCAGCCGCCGCGTCGCCCACCTGGTCCCGCTCCTCCTGCAACTGCTCTTCTTCGCCACCCCCATCGCCTACAGCACCGCGCTCGTCCCGGCCGCCTGGCGCCCCTGGGTCGGCCTGAATCCCATCGCCGGCGTGGTCGACGGCTTTCGCTGGGCCCTCCTCCCCGGCCAGCCACAACCCGAAACCCTCCCCGCCTCCATCGTCGTCATCGCCCTCACGCTGCTCTCCGGCCTTCGCCTCTTTCAACGAAAGGAGCCCGCCTTCGCGGACGAACTCTAGATGCCCGCCATTCGCGTTGAAAACCTCGGCAAACAATTCGCCAACGGCCATTGGGCGCTCCAGGACGTGAGCTTCGAAATCCCGCGTGGCGCCGTCGTCCGCCTCCTCGGTCGCAACGGGGCAGGGAAGTCGGTGCTGCTCAAAATCCTCTCCCGCGTCCTCCGCCCCACAACTGGCTCCGCAGAAATACGCGGCTCCCTCGCCCCGCTCCTCGAAGTCGGCACCGGCTTCCATCCCGAACTCACGGGCCTCGAAAATATCTATCTCAACGGCGTTCTCCTCGGCATGCGTCGCGCCGATGTCGCCCGCCGCCTCGACGAAATCATCGCCTTCTCCGGCGTCGAACCGTTCCTCGACCAACCCATCAAGCACTTCTCATCTGGCATGTTCATGCGCCTCGCCTTCGCCGTCGCCGTACACCTCGACCGCGACATTTTCTTCCTCGACGAAGTCCTGGCCGTTGGCGACGCCGACTTTCGCGCCCAGTGCCTCACCCGTGTCCGAAGTCTCGCCGCCGAAGGCCGCACCATCGTTTTCGTTAGCCACGGCGAAGAGTTCGAGCCACTCTCCACCAGCGCCCTGCTCCTGGAAAAAGGACGCCTCATCGCCGCCGGCGACCCGCGCACCGTTCGCCGCCAGTTCTACAAGCAATCGGAGCCATCTCTATGACCGGAATCCTCTCTCACCTCTTTTCCGCCTCCCCGCGTCCCGCACGCTTTATCCTCCTCGCCCACGCCCGCAGCGGGTCCAATCTCGTGGCCTACAGCCTAGCCGCCCATTCGCAAGTCGCCATGCTCAGTGAGGTGCTCAGCCAATGGCCCAATGTCCGACAGCGTTGCGCCAAAGGTCCGCGCCACTCGGCATCCTACGAGGATGGTGTCGATGGCGCCCGCTTCCTCGACGAAAAGGTGTTTCTCCACCACGCGCCCCGCGGCGTCCAACACTGCGGTTTCAAGATCTTTTACGACCACGCCCGCTTCACCCCTGCGGTAAAAACCGCCTGGGACTACATCCTCGAAAATCGCGACATCCGCATCGTACACCTCAAGCGCCGCGATTTCCTGGCCAGTAAGGTCTCCCTCGACGTGGCACTGAAGACCGGCCAATGGCTCCTCGAAAACAATGCCGATGGCACCCGTCACCCGGTCCCACCCTTCACCGCCGACCCAGCCGACTACGAATACCACTTCAATCAACTCCACGCCGCCCAGTCCTGGGCCGCCGGCGCCTTCGCCCATCACAACGTCATGGAGATCGAATATGAGCGCGATCTCTTCGACGCCTTCCCCGCCACCATGTCCCGCGTCTTCGCCTTCCTGGGACTCGACCCGGAAACACCCCAAATCCGCCTCCAAAAACAGGCATCCCACTCCCCGGCCGAACAGCTCACCAACTTCGCCGAACTCCGCGAACACTTCCGCCACTCCATCTACGAACAGTTCTTTCAGGAGCCTGCATCCCGATGACCGTCCTCGCCGCCATTCTCTCCCTCCTCCTGCTCGTCTTTTCGCTGCGGCGATATGTGTTCCTGCTCGCCAGCTTTCTCCCGCGCCGTCCGTTGCCGCCGGTGTCGAATCGAGCCATCGCCGTCCTTGTTGCAGCCCGGAATGAAGCTCAACTCCTCCCTCGCCTGCTCGCCGCGCTGGACCAACTCACCTATCCCGCCCATCTGCTCCACTTTGTCTTCATCAGTGATGGTTCCACCGACGAGACCCCAAAACTCCTCGAAAACTGGACGCGCCACCGCGCCAATAGCGTCACCCTCCATCTCACCGCCTCCGCCGGCAAGGCCGGCGCGCTCCGGACGGCTCTCGATCTGGCCCCGCTTGTCGATCTGATCGCCGTCTTCGATGCCGACACCGTTCCTGCGCCCGACTCCCTCCAAGCGCTCGCCGCGGCCTTCGAGGATTCCAAAACCGGTGCCGCCGGCGGGTATCCGCAACCCGCCAATTCCGACGCTTCCTTCACCGCCCGTTACGCCGCCATTGAACGCTGGATCCTCCACCTCGTCACCCTCGCCGGCAAAGACCGCCTCAATGCCAATCCCGCCGCCATCGGGGCCATCTGCATACTCCGCCGCCAGGCGCTCGCCGAGATTGGCGGCTTCCCCGTCGGCGCCACCGCCGAAGATATTCACATCTCTCTCCTTCTCAACCGCGCCGGCTGGCGCACCCGGTCCGTGCTCGACGCCGTGGCGCGGGAAGATGTGCCCGAACACCTCGCCGCCTTCCACGCACAACGCCTGCGCTGGAGTCGCGGACTCCTGGAGACCCGCCGCGCCGCCACCGGGCTGGAAAGCTTCCTCACCGCCACCGGGTATCTCGATCGCCTCGTTTTGCTTGCCGCCGCGGCGCTTGCCCTCTATGGTTTCGTTTCCACCGGGCTTTTATTGTTCTATCTGGCCGCCCCGTTGATTACAGTCCTCATTGCGCTGTTCCGTGCCCGCGTCCCGAATAAGTGGCTCTTTCTCCTCTCCATTCCCGTCATGGCCACCGCGGACATCGGCGTGACATTCTTCTCGGTGTTATCCCATGTAACCTGTTGGCCTATTCGGTGGGCATTGCGGGATGTCATCCATAACAGGATACGGGGGTAGGTCCAGTAACAAAGCGGATATGACCACCTGGATGTAAGTACCGATTCGCGTTTGTGAGTCAAGTCGGACGAATTGTGTCCGAAATGACTCTTATGCGAGTTATCTCCCTACTTCTCCTCTCACTCTCTCTTGCTGCCTATAGCCAGGAGACTCCTGCTTCCCCGAAGATCGGGGAACTCGTCACAGATCGCCCGGACTTTACCGAGTCGGCCGAAGTCGTCCCCAAAGGTTGGCTGCAATGGGAAAGCGGGTTCCAGTTTGACCGGGCCGGCGATAGCCGCGGTTACACGTTCGGCGCGCCTTTGCTGCGTTTCGGCATTACAAAGAAGTTCGAGTTGCGCCTGGCCACCGATGGCGTCGTCGGCCAACGGGATTCCTTGGACCCTATCCACCGCGGTATGGCCGACTCTTCCGTTGGCTTCAAGTATAAGTTCAAGGACGAATCGAAGTGGTTGCCCTCGTTTTCGATCATTCCGGCCGTCAGTCTCCCTACGGGACATTCGGCATTTACGAGTTCGAAAGCGGACCCGGGCGTGAAGTTCGCCCTTGGAAAAGATGTCCCGCTTGGCTTTAGCGTCTCCAGTAACATCAACTATAACTCTCTGAGTGATGGAATAGGCCGGTACAATCAGAGTGCAATGACGCTCTCGGTCGGCCACGGTTTCGGCGAACGGTTCGCTGGTTACTGGGAACTGTACTCCTTTAATTGCGACGAGCGCAGCAGTGGACGAATGACCGTGTTTCAGACGGGTGTTACCACCGCCGTGGGGCAGAATACGCAGTTGGATGTGTCTGTCGGCCGCCGCTTAACTGCCGTAGGTCCCGATTGGATGGTTGCGTTTGGTTGGGCCACCCGCCACCCGTTGGGTTTCACGTCCTGGTTCAAACGCTAGAGTCCCCCCATGGTCCGCATCCTCGGAAATTGGACGATCCAACGCCGCGTGCAGGCGATCAAGGCCTGTAGTCTCCTGATCTCTCTCTTTGGTCTGGGCGTCGCAGGTGTTGCCTTGCGTTCCCTGACGGCAAAGTTGGCGCAAGTGGTCACGACAACGGACGCGCTCCGCTTCCACCTGCACGCCGACATGATGCATGATGCTTTGCGCGGTGACGTGTTGTCGGCGATGCTTGCTCAGTCCGACGCCC
>CANIFK010000489.1 GCA_947466555.1 Acidobacteriota bacterium
AGCAGAAGCGCGGCCCCCGCGAAGACCGACATGAGGAGCATGTTGAACCGTTCGCGGGAGGTGCTGCGGGCGACGATCTCAGTCATGGTGCGAACGTCAGCAACCGGCAGGCCACTGGCTTGGCGGAGTTGTTCCTGGATGGCGGCGTTGAGCGTCATGGGATCGTTGGCGGTACGGACGACCCATTTCAAAGGGGTGATGCGCGCGTTGAGCGCGTTCAGTGCATCGGGGACCTGGGCATTGGGCACATACATAACCGGCCGCGGGTCTCGATTGAGCCCACCGTCGCGGAGGTCACCCACGATGCCGATGATCTGCCTGGGCTGTTCAGTGGCGAGTTCACTCATCACGCCTTTGCCGATCCAGATTTTGTCGTTGAGCGGGTCGCCCTCCGGCCAGTATTTTCTTGCCATCGCCTGATTGATGAGGGCGACGGGCTGACCGGCGGTGTTGTCACGGTCGTTAAAGGCGCGGCCTCGGATGATGGGGATCCGGAAGACGTCGAAGAATCCGGGCGAGACGGTGAGCCAGCCGCCGCCGCCGTGGAACGGTGACTTATCGAGCGGCCGGCCGACGACGAGGAATGGGAGACCGTAGCCGCCTTCGAGCGGCACACAGCAGGTCGCGCTGGCGCTTTGCACACCAGGTAACGCGCGGAGTCGTTCGGTGCCGTCGCGAACGAGCGCCTCCATCGCGGTGGAGGTTGTGAACCGTTTCCCGGTGAGCGACATGCGCATGGTGAGAACGTTGGTGGTCTCAAAGCCCGGCTTGACGGCGGCGAGGGCCATGGAGGTGCGGATGAGCAAGGCTGCGCCGGTGAGGAGAACGACGGCGAGGGCGATTTCGACGACTACCAGAGCCGAGCGGGCCTTGTTCTGGCGCAGACCGCTGCCGGAGCGAGAGCCCGATTCCTTGAGTGTGCTGGCGAGTTCGACGCGCGAAACCTGGAGCGCGGGAAAGAGGCCGAAGAGGATGCTTGTCAGCACGGTGACCAGGGCGGTGAAGGCGAGCACACGCCAATCGAGCGTGACCAGAGAACCGTTGACGCCGACGCGCGGGAGGCCGGCGGTGTTGATCAGCAGTAAGGCCCGAATGGCGGCAAAGCCCAGTGCGGTGCCGAGAATGGCGCCGGCGGCGGAGAGGAGAAAACTCTCTGTGAGGAGTTGGCGGACGAGACGCGCGCGCGCCGCGCCCATCGCGGCGCGAATGGCGATTTCACGGCGCCGGCCGATGGCGCGCGCGAGCAGCAGATTGGCGACGTTGGCACAGGCAATGAGCAGCACCATCGCCACGGCGGCGACGAGGATCAGCAGGGACGAGCGGTATTCGCCGACAAGCGCCTCTTGGATGGTTTCGACGGTGAAGGATTGATTGGGTTCGAGCGCGTTGGGAAATTTGCGTCGGTAGGTATCGGCGGAGAGGCGTAACTTCGCTTGCGCCTGGGCCAGCGTCACGCCGGGCTTGAGGCGGCCGGAGGCACCGAAATAGTGGCCTTGATCGGAGGAATTGGGGTCGAGTTGAAACGGGGTCCAGATCTCCGGCTGTTCGCCGAAATCACGGACGTCGAAGCTGTCGGCGACGACGCCGATGATGGAATGCGGCTCGCCGCCGAGTTGAATGGTGCGGCTGAGGATTTGCGGATCGCGGGCGAAGCGGCGGGTCCAAAGGGCTTCGCTGATGACTGTGACGTGGGGGCCGTTGGGGAGATCTTCGGTTTGCGTGAAGGACCGGCCCATGACGAGAGTGGCGCCGAAGAGGCGGAAATAGTCGGCTGACACCTGGCCGCCGCGGAGCTGTTCGGGAGTGTCGTTACCGGTCCAGTTGACCGTGTTATCGCGTGAGACGCTGACGAGTTCGACGACGTCGCTCTGGGCGCGCCAGTGGGCAAACTTGGCGGGGGAGGCGCCTGGGAAAGAGCCATTGGGGCCGGTGTTTTCGAAGACGACGATGCGGTCCGGCTCCGGGAAATTAGGCGGGCGAAGGAGGACGGTATTGACGACGGAAAAGATGGCGGTGTTACAGCCGATGCCGAGCGCAAGGGCGGCGACAGCGGCCGCGGTGAAGCCGCGATTCTGCCAGAACATGCGCAGGGAGTGACGGAGATCTTGCAGGAAAGTTTCCATTGCGGCCTGCTGGGGTATACGAGCATATGCCCAAAAAGTTTCTTTTCTTTTTGGGTATCTGCTATTCTCAAGGCTTCCGAGGTACGCCCTCTTGCGAGGACGTTGAAAAGGGAACCCGGTTCGATTCCGGGACTGCCCCGCAGCGGTAATTGGGAACGAAAGTTGCGAGAGACACTGGGCGTTTTTGCGTCTGGGAAGTAGCAACGAGTAGGCCGCCCATAAGTCCGAAGACCTGCCTGGGAACAGCCACCAAGGCTGCATTCACTTTGCTCTCGAGGGAGGGGCAGGGCTCATGAGCCACACGTATTTCTATTCGTTCGCGGCGGGCATACTACTCACCGCAAATTTATTCGCACAGGTTTCGCCGCATGGCACTGTGCTGGACCCGCAAGGGAAACCCGTCACCGGCGCATCGCTGGTGCTATACCGCTCCGGACTTGCCGAACCGGTGGCGCGCGCGCAGAGCGTAAATGGGGACTTTGTGTTTGCCGACACACCGGCCGGTGAGTACCTACTGGAGGCGGCGGCGGATGGATTCCGACGCGTCTCGCAGCGGATCAACGCCAAGGATGCTGTGACGGTGAAGTTGGAGTTGGCTGGTATCGACCAGCGGGTTGTTGTGACGGCGGAAGGCGCGGCGCAGACGATTGACCAGGTGTCGAAAGCGGCTACGGTGATCGGTGCGGAGGAAATCGCACAGCGCAATGAGTACAGCCTGGTGGAGGCGCTGCGGGATACGCCCGGCTTGCTGATTCGCAATCTGGGAGGCCCGGGCCAGGGTACTTCGATCCGGATGCGCGGGCTGCGCGCGGACGCGACCGCGGTGCTGATTGATGGCCTTCGTTTCCGCGATGTGGCTTCGCTGCAGGGCGATTCGGCGTCGTTTTTATCGACGTTTAACGTCATCAATTTCGACCGCGTGGAAGTTCTGCGCGGGTCGGGATCTTCTTTGTATGGCACCAACGCCGTGGGCGGAACCGTGAACGTCGTGAGCGACGCGGGCGGCGGCAAACTGCACGGCGGACTGCAAATGGAAGGGGGAACCCTTGGCCTGCTCCGCACTCGCGCCACCGCTGGCGGCGGCGTGAAGGACAACCGGCTAACCTATAGCGGCGGGCTGCTGCATTTGAATGTGATGAGCGGCGTTGATGGGGACGACCGGATGCGCAGTTCCGGGGCGCAGAGTTTCGTGCGGTATGTGTTGACGCCGAAGACCGCACTGTCCGGCCGAGTCTTTTTCTCCGATGATTTCACGCAGCTCAATCTGAGTCCCACCACGAGCGGGTTGCCCGCCGCGAACATTCCCGCGACGACCATTATTCCGGCCATTCCGCTGGCCCCGGACCAGGTGGTCCGTTCGGCGCTCGGCCTTTCCATTACTCCTGGAAACGCAACGTTTGTTCCGGGCCGGAACGATCCGGACAACCGGCGTTCCTCCCGTTTCTGGAGCGGTGCGCTAATCCTGCGGCAGCAGTTGCACACGACTGCCGACTGGCAGACCAGCTACCAGCGCGTGCATACGAATCGCATTGGTCAGAACGGTCCGGCCGGCCCTGGGTTTCAATCAACGGTGTCCAATTTCAGCCAGTTTCAAGGCGACATCGACACGTTGGATACGAAGGTGCAATGGCGTCCGCGCTCCTGGTTTTCGCTCGCGGGCGGGTATGAGTTTGAACGGGAAGGTTACCTGAATCTGGATGACAACCGGCTGGCAGCCCCCACCGGCGTGCGTACCCGGACCATCGCGGGCCAGCGTTCGAACGCCGTCTATTTCGCAAATCAAATGTCGCTGCTGCAGCAACGGCTGCAGGTTTCGTTTTCGGGGCGTGCGCAGATGTTCTCGCTGGACCGGCCCGACTTCGTCTACACCGGTGCCGTCAACAACTACGCGAAAGTATCGGCTGTTACGCCGCCTCGCGCGTTGACCGGTGACGTGGCTGTTTCCTACTTCCTTCCACGCTCCGGAACCAAGCTGCGCGTGCACGGCGGCAATGCGTATCGCGCACCAGGCTTGTATGAGCGTTACGGAACTGGGTTCTTCTACAACTCGGTGTTAAACGCCATTGCCTTCAGTCCTTATGGCGACCCACGGCTGGCGCCGGACCGGTACAACTCGATCGGCGGCGGTGTGGATCAGTACCTGGCCCGCGACCGGGTTCGTTTGAGCGGCACGTGGTTCTACACGCGCACTGTGCAAATCACGCAGTTCGACTCCTCCGGCAACGTTGTTCGCCCGGGCTTCGACCCATTTGGGCGCAACTCCGGCTACATCAACGGCGCCGGCGGTACCTCGCGCGGTGCGGAGTTCACGGCGGAGATGCGGCCGGTTCGCTCCACGCTGTTCCGCGCTTCGTATGCCTATGTGAATGCGGATACCGATCAGGACTCGACGGTTCGCGGGGTGTGGAGTGCGCTGGGCATTCCGGCACATTCGTTCATGGCGATGGTGAACCACCAGTTTGGCCGGCGGACGGACGTGACGGCGGACCTGTACCGGTCGTCGAACTATTATGGGCCGCTGTTCGCGGGAACGCGGACGCGGGCGTATGAGTTCGACGGTGTGACAAAGCTCGATATTGTAGTAAGTCACATCCTGTGGACCGGCGAGAAGGTTTCGCTGAAGGCCTATGCCAAGGTGGATAACGTGTTGAATCAGCGCTATTACGAAAACGGATTCCAGGCGGTGCGTGGCACCGTACTGACCGGCGTGCAGGTGTTGTTCAAGTAATGGGACCAGGGACGATGCGCGCGGCGATCGGGTTGTTGCTGGCGGCCACGGCTGCCTTCGCGGC
>CANIFK010000490.1 GCA_947466555.1 Acidobacteriota bacterium
GCGGAAACAGAGCCCGTGCTCGAACTCGCGGTGGCCTAGTTTCGCGAGTGAGATGGTAGCGCCAAGGGGATTCGAACCCCTATTAGAGCCTTGAGAGGGCTCCGTCCTAACCCTTAGACGATGGCGCCACGAACTTAACCCAATATATCACGCCGATCGGTTATACAATCGGTTCGATGCGTTCTTCACTCCTGCTCCTGACCTTTGTTTCCTTCGGCCTCGTCGCCGCGCCGCGGCCCGCCGATATCCCGTTTAAGAAGCTCCAGCTCGACTTTGGAGCCAATGAGACCGCCGCTTTCGCCGACATCAACGGTGACGGCAAGCTGGATGTCGTCAACGGGGAGAACTGGTACGAGCACCCCAAGGCCAAAGGCGGCGAGTGGAAGAAACACCACTTCCGGGAACTCGGGTTCTTCAACAACTACATCGACTCGTTCAGCGACCTGCCGCTCGATGTGAACGGCGACGGGAAGATCGACATCGTCTCGTGCACCTGGTTCGCCAAGAAGATCAGCTGGTACGAGAATCCGGGCAAGCTGAACGCGCCGTGGAAAGAGCACATCATTGAAGACCAGTGGAACGTCGAGTTCATGTTCCTGGTGGACATCAACAACGACGGCAAGGCCCAGGAGTTGCTGCCGCAGTTTGGCGGCAAGGGCCCGACGGCGTGGTACGAACTGAAGAACGGCGCCTTCGTGCGGCACATCGTCCACCCCGATAACTTCGGCCACGGCATCGGCGCCGGGGATTTGAACAAAGACGGGCGCGTGGACATTCTGACGCCGAAGGGCTGGCTGGAAGCGCCGGCCAATGTAAATGACACGCCCTGGAAGCTGCACTCCGACTGGGCCGCCAAGAAGCACACCGGGTTCCTGAACGTCGTCGATATCGACGGCGATGGGTTGAACGATGTCTTCTACCCGCACGCGCACGACTTCGGCATTTTCTGGCTGAAGCAGGAAGCCGACGGGAAGTTCACGGAGATCAAGATCGACGACGCCTGGAGCCAGGCGCACGCGACGGCCTTCGTCGATATCAACGGCGACGGGCAGAAGGATTTCATCACCGGCAAGCGCTTCTGGGCGCACGAACATGAACCGGGCGCGAATGACGTCCTCGGCATCTACTGGTACGAGTATCGGAAGAACGCCGGGAAGGTCGAGTGGATCCGGCACATCATCGACTACGGCTCTTCGGCCGGCGCGGGAATGCAGATTGCGACCGCCGATATTGACGGTGATGGGGATCTCGATATCGCCGTCGGCGGCAAGTCGGGCGCGTTCCTGTTTGAAAACAAGACCAAGTGACCGGCTCATCGGCCGATCGCACGCCGCAGTTTTGTCTTGAGGAGATCCCATGCCCACAGCGCTGACCGCTCCGCTGCATCCGGAAGTGCTCGCGATGCTTGAAGCGCAACGGCTTGCCGGAGCGCGGCCGCGGTCGGAGTTGACCGTAGAGGAAACTCGCGCGGCCATGCTTGCCGGGCGGAAGTGGCAACTGGCCCCCGTTGACTGCCCGGTGCGCGATGCGGTCGCGAATGGCGTCCCGGTCCGTCTCTACGGCCCGGAGAGCGCGCAGGCCCTGCTCTACGCGCATGGCGGGCGGTTCTTCTCGGGTGACCTTGCATCCCACGACTGGCCGCTGCGGATGCTGGCCAACGCCTCGCGAAGGCGGATCTGCGCGGTCGATTACCGGCTGGCGCCGGAGCACCGGCACCCGGCGGCGATTGACGATGTGCTGTCCGCTGGGCGGTGGCTGGCGGGACAGGCGGACCAGCTGATTACGGGGGGCGATAGCGCTGGGGGCTATCTGGCCGCGTTGGCATCTTTGACGCTGCGACCGATGTGGCAGTTGCTGATCTACCCGATGCTCGATCCGGAGTGCGGCAGTGCCAGTTATAAAGAGTTCTGGAAGGGGCCGTGGCCTAGCGGAGAGGACATGAAACGCGGCTGGGATCTTTATGGGGGCGCGGCGGTGACCGCCGAGTCGGGTTCGTTTCCGCGCACTTTGGTGATCACGGCGGGCACGGATCCGCTGCGGGATGAGGCGTTGGATTTCGCAGCTGGGTTGCGGAAGAATGGCGTCAAAGTGGAAGCGCATCACTACGCCGATATGCACCATGGGTTCTTTACGCAGACGACGCTCAGCCGGTCGCGGGAGTTGATTGCGCTGGTCGCCGCGGAGCTGGCTCGATCTTAGGGCTCCCATTTGCATTAAAAATCGTCTACACTTTCAATTGTCGCTGCCGACATGTCGCCCCGCCCGTCGCGATCCCCCCTTGGCCGCAGCCCCGATCACCGAAATTTTGTCCGCGGTGAAAACGATGAAACTGCAATTCGATGCAATGACCTGCCAGGATTTGGAACAAAGCAGCCGCCTGGAATGGTTAGAGACTAATGGCCTTGGCGGCTTCGCCAGCGGCACGGTAAGCGGGGTGCACACCCGCCGCTATCATGGACTGCTCACGTCCGCGCTGCAACCGCCGGTTGGCCGGGTTCTGCTGGTAGCGAAGTTTGAAGACACGCTGGTGGTGGATGGCCACCGGATTGAGCTGTCGGCCAATCTGTACGAAGGCGCGGTGCATCCGCAGGGGTACGAGTACCTCCGCGAATTCCGATTGGATCCGTTCCCGACGTGGCGCTACGAGATCGGGGATGTGCGGGTGGAAAAGCGCATCTTCATGGTGCATGGGCAGGACGCGACGATTGTCGAATACGAGGTCCACGGATTGTGCAAGAACTGCCAGCTGGAGGTTCGGCCGCTGGTGGCGTATCGGGACTATCACGCGACGACACATTCGAACACCGCGCTCGATCCGCGGTTTGAATGGGAAGAAGACGGGATCGTTTCGGTGCAGCCGTATTCGTGTTTTCCGCGGGTCTTTTTTGCCGCCGATTTCCGGAGTTGCGAGCCGACGGGCTACTGGTACAACCGGTTTGAGTACGCCGAGGAAAAGGCGCGGGGCTTGGATGCGATCGAGGATTTGTTTCAGCCGTTCGTGCTGCATTTCGATTTGGCGGAGTCGCCCAAGGCGGTGGTGATTGTCTCGCGAGAGGCGTTGCCGGCGCATGCGGCGACGGGGTTGCGGGAGAAAGAACGGATGCGCCGGGCGGCGTTGCGGCGTCAGGCTCCGGTGGCGGACCCGTTCGTGGAAGACCTGACGGAGGCGGCCGATCAGTTCATCGTCCGGCGGGGCGAGGGACACACGATTATCGCCGGGTATCCGTGGTTCGGCGACTGGGGGCGGGACACGATGATTGCCCTGCCGGGCCTGACGCTGGCGACGGGGCGGTTCGACGTGGCGCGCGACATCCTGACTGTCTTCGCCGGGGCGCTGGACCAGGGCATGCTGCCCAACCGCTTTCCCGATGGCGGGGAGGCGCCGGAGTACAACACCGTGGATGCGACGTTGTGGCTGTTCGAGGCCACGCGGGCGTATTTGCAGTATTCGAAGGACGAGGCGACGGTGCGGGACACGCTGTACCCGCGGCTGGTGGAGGCGATGGACTGGCACATGCGCGGCACGCGGTACGGGATCCGGGCGGAGGAGGACGGGTTGCTGCACGCCGGGGAGCCGGGGGTGCAGTTGACGTGGATGGACGCCAAGATCGGCGACTGGGTGGTGACGCCGCGGATTGGCAAGCCGGTGGAGATTCAGGCGCTTTGGTATAACGCGATTTGCACGCTGGCGGAGCTGGCGGGGCGGTTCGGGGATGCGGAGCGGGCGGCGGCGTTAGCCGGGCTGGCGGCGCGGACGCAGCGGTCTTTCGTCGAGCAGTTTTGGGATGCCGGGCGCGGGTATTTGCTGGACAACACGGATGACGCGTCGATCCGGCCGAATCAGATTTTTGCGGTGAGTTTGCCGTACACGATGTTGGACGAAGCGCAGGCGCGGGCGGTGGTGGAGACGGTGGAGCGGCATCTGTTGACGCCGTTAGGACTGCGGAGCCTTTCGCCGGAGGATGCGGCGTATCGGGGGCATTATCAGGGCGGGGTTTATGAGCGGGATTCGGCGTATCACCAGGGGTCGGTTTGGTTGTGGCTGATGGGTCCGTTTGTGTCGGCGTATGCGCGGGTGAACCCGGGGTCGGCGCGGATGGCGGAGTTGGTGAACGGGATGCGGCCGCACTTGCGGGAGGCGGGGGTGGGGCAGATGTCGGAGATCGCCGATGGGGATGCGCCGTTTACGCCGCGAGGCTGTTTTGCGCAGGCGTGGAGCGTGGCGGAGTTGTTGCGGGCGGCGGCGGAGGATTGCGGGAATAAACGGACGGGGCGGGCGGATGTCAGCAGGGAGAGGGGTAAGATTCATGCTGATGTTGGCGATGGTGGTGGTCGAGCTTTTTACGTCGCAGGGGTGCAGTAGCTGCCCTCCGGCGGATGCGTTGCTGGCGCTGTTGGACAAGGACCCGGACGTCCTTGTCCTCAGCGAGCATGTTGATTACTGGAACCATTTGGGGTGGCGGGATCCGTTTTCGTCGAGCGCGCATAGTGCGCGGCAGCAGGCGTATGCGCGGCGGTTCGGGCAGGATGGGCCGTATACGCCGCAGATGGTGGTGGATGGGCGGGTGCAGTTTGTGGGGAGTGACGCGCGGCGGGCGCGGGCGGCGATTGCGGCGGCGGGGGCTGTGGCTGGGCGGGCGCGGGTGACGGTGCGGCGGGAGGGGGAGGTGGCTGTTGTGGAGGCTCCGGCGTTGGGTGTTGGGTCGAAGGCTGAGTTGTGGGTGGGAATTTTGCGGCCCGAGGGTGAGGCGGAGGTGGCGCGGGGTGAGAATGCGGGGCGGAGGCTGCGGCATGTGGGGATTGTGAAGACGCTGGTTCGTGGCGGGGTGGTGACGCGGGAGCGGGGGGCTTCTTATCGGGTTGTTGTTGAGGCGGGGGCGAGGGTGGTGGCGTTTTTGCAGGAGC
>CANIFK010000491.1 GCA_947466555.1 Acidobacteriota bacterium
CTGGAACCACTCCTCGAGCGCGGGGTTGCCGGTGATCCGCTTGCCTTGGGAGAAGTCGTAGATGGCGATGCGACCGGCGGCGTCGAGGACGCGGTGGGCTTCGGGGAAAAAGCGGCCGAGGTCGGCGTAGTTGAGGGAACCGGCGGCGGTGATGAGGCTGGCGGAGCCTTGGGCCAACGGGAGCTGTTCGGCGAGGCCGACTAGGAAGCGGGAGTCCGGAGCCACCTCGCGGGTCCAGCCGAGCATGGGTTCCAAGGGCTCGATGCCGACGGCGGTTTGGGCGATCGTGTTCAGGGGTCGGGTGGAGAGGCCGGCGCCGCAGCCGATGTCGATGGCGCAGTTGAGGCGCTCACTGATTCCGAGGTGGCGCTGGACGCGGGCGATGACGCGGGGATGGACGGGCGGCCGGGAACGTGCGTACCCGGCCGCGAGAGTGGGAGAAGCGAAGAGGGGCTCCATCCCTACAGGCTAGAACAAGATGCGCAGGGCCAACTGGCTGATGCGCGGATCGCGGGCGGAGGTGACCTGTCCGAAGGCGGCGGCGCCGAAGGAGGTGTTGATGCCCGCGTACTGGGTGTGGTTGAAGAGATTGAAGAATTCGGCGCGGAATTGGAGCGCGACGCGTTCGGTAATCTCGGTTCGTTTGATGAAGGACACGTCCCAGTTGTTGATGCCGGGGGCGCGGAAGAGGCTGCGGCCGGCAGTACCGAACGAACCCAAGGCGGGGTTGGCGAAGGACGTGGTGCTGAACCAACGGGCGAGGGTTTTATCGACGGTAATGGGGGCGATGATGTCGGGGCGCTGGGCGCCGCCGCCGACGCCGGCGCGATCGGCCGGAATGGTAACGGTGGCCGGGGCGCCGGACTCAAAGCGGGAGATGCCGGAGAGCTGCCAGCCATAGAGGGCCTTGCGGGTGAGCCCTTTGGACCCCTTAAAGAAAGGCACTTCGTAGATGTAGCTCAAGGCGAGGACGTTGGTTCGATCGAACGACGAGAGAGCCCGTTCCATGCGGGAGGCCGCGTAGGAATTGATGGGGGTGACGTTGTTATCGAACGAACGGCTGAAAGTATAGGACGCTTGCAGGCCCATGCCTTTGGAGAAGCGGCGGCTGGCGGAGACCTGGAGCGAATGGTAGATGGAGTTGCCCGAGGTTTCGAAGGTATTGATGCCGGCGAAGCCCGGGTAGGGGCGGGCGGCATTGGGGTTCAACTGGCCGCTGGCCACGGCGGCGCTGGCGATAGGCTGATTGATATCGCGGCTGCGGACGAGGGCCACGCCACGGGAGCCGACGTAGGCGACATCGAGGAGCACCTGCGCAGCCAACTGGTGCTGCATGCCGAGCGACCACTTCATGTAATAGGGGATGTTCCAGGGCGAATCGAAGTTCGTCAGCGCGATGGGGAAAAAGCGGCGTTGGCCGCCGGCCGGGTTGGAGAGCGTGGTGGTGAAGATGGACGCGCTTTGGTTGAAGGGGAAGTTGTTCCGGAGGCCGGAGACGTTCTGGGCCCAGCGATCGTGGAACATGCCGAAGCCGCCGCGGACGACGGTGAGGCTATCCTTGCCGAGCGAGTAGGAGAAGCCGCCGCGCGGGGCAAAGGTGTTAAAGATCGTATTGGTGACGCTGTTGCCGTACGGGCCGTCCTTACCGGCGAGGACGACGCCGTTGCCGTAGTTCTCCGTGCCGGTGACGATTTGGCCGGTGGCGGGGAGGAGTTGAGGCGCTTTGGATCGGTCGAAGCGATTGGGAAGGAAGAAGGAGTAGAACCCGTCGGTATCCTTCTCCGGCTGGTAGAACTCATAGCGCAGGCCGAGGCTGAGCGAGAGGCGGGAGTTGACGCGGATCTGATCCTGAATGTAGCCGGAGAGGTTCATCCAGCGGGAGACGCCGAAGATGTGGGCGGAGTTCTCGGTGTACTGAAAGGCGCGGCCGAGCATGAAATCGGCGAGGGAGTCGCCGCTGGCGGAGCCGTTGAAGGTGAAGGTGCCGTTGTTGTTGGGGTTGGACTGGTTCTGCGACTTGTTTTCCTTGTCGATGGAGCCGCCCATTTTGAGCGAATGGCGGCCGATGTTCCAGCTTAGATTGTCGATCAATTCCCAGGTGTAGCCGGAGATGTTTTGGGGCCAGCGAATGTCGATGCTGGCGTAGCCCTGGGCGAGCGAGATGGAGGGGATGAGGCCGCCGGAATCGGTCACCGTGTCGAAGACGCGGGGGATGGTGAGGCCGGAGGCGCGGACGCGGGAGGCGTTGGGGCCGGTGGAGATGGCGAGCGAGGTGTGGAAGAAGGCCGAGGTGATCTGGTTGACCACATTGGGCGAGGCGATCCAGTTGGCCGAGAGATTCATGACGCGGATGACGTGGGACTGTTCCGAATCGGCAACGCCGTGCATGGTGTTGCTGGCGAAGAGGCCGTAGGGCGAGAAGAGACGTGTGGAATCGATGTTGTAGCGGCCGAAGAGGGTGAGGTTCGGCTTCCAGTTGTAATCGAAACGGCCGAGGCCGGAGCGGTAGCGGGTGCCATCGGGTTCGGTGGAACTGAAGTTAAGGGCGCCTTGCTGGAAGCCGGGCGTGGGCGGGCGGTAGTAGGTCTGAATGAGTGCGGTGGCGTTGCGGTCGATCAGACTGGCCGGGATGACGTTGCCGGGGAAGGGCTGCCCGGTGGCGGGGTTATTGACCGTTCGGCCGCCGGCGAAGTTGCCGGAGATCTGCGCGGCGGTGGGCACGGTTGTCGTGCGGGTGCCGGTGTTCTGCTGGATGCGGCGGTATTCGTTGGAGATGAAGAAGAAGAGCTTGTTCTGCACGATGGCGCCGCCGAGGGTGCCGCCGAAGTTGTTGTATCGGTTCTTGGGGCGGACGGGGGAGAAGAAGTTGCGGGCGTCGAGTTTGTCGTTGCGGAAGAATTCGAAGAGCGTGCCGTGGAATTCGTTCGAGCCGGACTTGGTGACGACGTTGACCTGGGCGCCGCCGTTGCGGCCGTATTCGGCGGAGTAGGCGTTACGTTCGATGCGGACCTCGGCGATGGCGTCGAGGTTGACCATGGAGAGGTTGTTGCCGTTGAAGGTGTCGATGTTGCGGCCACCGTCGAGCGTCCAGTTATTGGCGCCGGTTTGGCCGCCGTTGAAGGAGAACGGAACAGAGGTGTTGGAGCCGAAGCCGGGCTGTTGGGCCTGCTGGGAACTGACGCCGGGCTGGAGGGTCATCAGCTGGGTGAAGCTGCGGGTATTGAGGGCGATCTCCTGCACCTGGCTACCGTAGACGGTGGAACCGACGTTGGCGGTGGTTGTGTCGACCTGCGCGACCTGGGTGTTCACTTCGACCGATTCGGCGACAGAGCCGATGGTGAGGGTGCTATCGACGCGGAGAGACTGGGCGGCGGAGAGTTCGACGGCGTTGCGGACCTGTTTCTGGAAGCCGGTTTTTTCAAAGGCGATCTGATAGGCGCCCATGGGAATGAGGGGGAGCGAGAAGTTGCCGTCGGAGTCGGAGACGGTTTGGCGCTCGAAGGGCGGGTTGGCGCGGACGACACGAACGGAGGCACCGGGAATAGCGGCGCCGGAGGGGTCTTTGACGGTACCGAGGAGGGTACCGGTGTTCATGGTTTGGCCTGAGAGGAGATCTACGAGGGTCAGGGCAGAGAATGCGAGACAGATAGACAGTCTGGACATTGTTAGCTCCTTTTAATTTTCTGAGTTTAGCGTGAATCATTGCGGATGGGGCGGAATTCTTTTCGAGATAAGATACACGCTGACCATGTCGACTCAACCTACTCGCCGCCAATGGCTTGCCGCTTCCGCACTGGGACTTGCCGGGTGCAGTTCCGCTCCGAAACCGGAGGAGTTTTCGATTGCTGAGTCCGCCGAGGTTTTGGGCGGGCAGAAGGCGATTGTGCTGAAGCGGGCGGTGGCGCCGGCGGGCGATGTGCCGCTGCTGTTGGAGGCCGAGATTTTGCCGGGGCGGGGGTTCAATACCTGGCAGTTGCGGGCCTATTTGCCAGGGAAGGGTGTGACCGATTTGATCACCGCGCCGCCGCTTTCCGGGGCCGTGAAGCTGATGACGGGCGGGGAGAATGACTTCCGGGGGAATGAGTCCTTCAAGAATGGCGGGGCGCTGTTGGTGCCTTACGCCAACCGGATTCGCGGGAAGTTTGACGCGAAGGCACGAACGATTGAGACCACCGTTGGGGGCAAGCCGGTGAAGCTGCCGGCGAATTGGATTGGGAAGCTGAAGAACGCCGAACCGCATGCGATGCATGGGTTGTTGCTGGACCAGGCGACGGTGATTTCGCGCCGGGTGGCCGACGCCAATGGGGCGACGCTGGAGGCCAATTGGGAGAAGCCGTTCGGGACCGAATGGCCGGGGACGGCGAAGGTGCAGTTTTCGGCGGCGCTGACCGCGAAGGCGTTTGTGCTGAAGGTGACGGTGGTGAATACGGGGAAGGAACCGCTGCCGGTGGGCATTGGCTGGCACCCGTATTTCAACATCGCCAGCGGCGACCGGAAGCAGGCGAAGTTGAAGATACCGGCCAAGACGCGGGCGCTGGTGGACAACTACGACAACGTGTTTCCGACCGGAGTGACGGAGGCGACCGAGGGATCGAAGTTCGATTTCCGGGAGGCGCGGGCGATGAACGATCAGTTCCTCGACGATTGCTTTATGGACCTGATTCGCGATGGGAAGGGCCGGGTGGCGGCGGAGATCCACGATCCGGCGGCGCACTATGCGCTGAAGATTTCCAGTGCCTCGCCCGCGGTGCAGGCGTACCAGTGTTATGCGCCGCCGGAGAAGCCGTTCATCGTGTTGGAGCCGCAGTTCAACATTGGCGATCCCTATAACAAGGGCGTTTGGAAGGACCGGGATACGGGCATGGTGATGCTGGCGCCGGACCACCAGGTGGTGTAC
>CANIFK010000492.1 GCA_947466555.1 Acidobacteriota bacterium
GACTTCCGCCGCAACCGCTTCGACACCCTCCGCGGCAACCCCTTCTTCGGCCAGTTCATCTTCGGCTCCATCTTCTCCTCCAGCTCCGACACCCCCGGCTCCGGCGCGCCCTTCGCCGATTACCTCATGGGCTACCCGTCCCTCATCCAGGGCACCCAAATGCTCGACTGGGGCCGCCAGGCCGACGTCTACTTCGGCGCCTTCTTCCAGGACGATTGGAAGCTCAGCAAGAAGCTCACCTTGAACCTCGGCCTACGCTACGACCTCTACACCCAGCCCATCGATATCCGCGACCGCGGCGGCCTCTTCGATCTCGATAAAGCCCGCTTCGCCGTCCCGGGCAAAGATGGCTACACCCGTGGCATCGTCGATGGCGATCACAACAACATCGGCCCCCGCGCCGGCTTCGCCTACCAGGCCGCCCGCCGCTGGGTCATGCGCGGCGGCTATGGCATCTTCTACGGGCTCCGCGATCAGAATCAGGAGGTCACCCAAATCGCCGGCAACAACCCCAACACCCCCGCGCTCATCGCCCCCGTCGTCAGCGCCTCCCGAACGGTCCTCCCTCCCTACACCATCAACTCGCCCGTCCTCGCCGGCCCGACGGCCACCACGCTCGAAGCCTACAGCGCCACCTCGCCGCTCACGCGTACCATCCGCTCCCAGGGTTTCCACGACGCCCGCTTCCCGCTCCTCGAACAGTACAACTTCTCCCTCCAGTTCCAGCCCGCCGAAGCCCTGCTCATCGAAACCTCCTATCAAGGCGCCCGTGGCCGTGACTTGGCGACTCTCTTCATCAACGTCAACCAGGTGCCCTTCGAATACGCGCTCGATGGCCGCAACGTCCAGGCCCGTCGGCCCTATCCCATGGTCAACGGCACCGTCATCCCCACGTTCTCCAAAGCCAAGTCCAACTACAACGCCTTCAACCTCCGCGTCGAAAAGCGCCACCGCAACGGCCTGAATTTCCTGGTCAACTACACCTGGCAGAAGAACATGGAAGAGGGCGGCTCCGGCCCCAGCTCCTTCACGCAAAACGGCGGCACCTCCATCGCGCTCGACGCCTACAACCTCTCTCGCGAAAAGGGCCTCGCCCCCATCGACGTGGCCCACATCTTCAACGTCAGCTACGGCTACGAACTCCCCTGGGGCCCCGGCCACCGCTGGGCCAGCGGCAACGGCCCGGTCAGCAAGGTCATCGGCGGCTGGCAGGTCAACGGCATCACCACCCTCCGCGGCGGCTTCCCCACCGACATTCGCACCAACCGCCTGCCCCCCATCTTCAACACATTCAACGTGCCCGACCGCGTAAAGGGCCAGGAGATCCAGGTCTCCAACAACCGCGGCCCGGACAGCTTCTTCAACCCCGGCGCCTTCCGCGTCCCCGGCACCACGCCGTCCAACACCGGCGCCCCCATCCAGCTCTTCGGCGATTCCGCCCGCCGCGTCGCCCGCGGGCCCGGCTCCGTGAACTTCGACTTCTCCCTCTTCAAAGAAGTCAGCTTCAACGACCGGATGCGCCTCCAATTCCGCGCCGAAGCCTTCAACCTCACCAACACGCCGACCTTCAGCTTGGCCAGCTCCAACAGCCCGTCCATGACCTGCATCGGCCGCACCCCCGGCTCGGCCTGCAACGACAACAACCCCGAATTCGGCAAGTTGAGCGGAGCCCAAGCCACCGGTCGCCAACTGCAGTTCGGACTGAAGTTCCTGTTCTGATCTGGCGAGTCCAAACGGTCCCCGCCTCCCCCCAACGGCATAGTACAAAACCGAACGGCTGAAACGCCGAAAAGTGCCCACTCCGCTGTTACACTTACGGCCAGATATGTGGCGCACATGGTTCTTGACTGCCGCAATGTGGGGCGCGGACTCGTCGGCCCCGATGGTCACACCACGCCCATCCTGCACGGCCACCCTGCACGGCAAAATGTGGCCCGAGGAAGCAAATGCCGATCGGAATCTGGCTATCCAGTTGGCTCGTGAGGGCAAACTGATGATCTGCAACCATGGCCCTTGGCGCTACCACTGGGAGGCGCCAACCGTCCACATCCGCGAGTTAAAGGAACGAGGGCAAAAGCGGAAACCCAACGCCCCCCTGGAAACCCGGCCCGCTTCCTAACACAAATCACGGCATCAGCTCGATTGCGCGCCAACAACCTGCGTCAATTCGTCAATAAATCCCCGCGTAGCGCGAACCTGTTCCGACATTGTATTCGCCGCCGTAGCCGCATCCTCGGCCAGTGCGGCATTGGTCTGCGTTACCTGCTCCATGCGGGCCACCGTGCTGCTGATCTGCTCCACGCCTCGACGCTGTTCTTCATTGGCGGAAGCAATCCCGGACACGACAGCGCTGCCCGCCAGAATCGCCTCGGAAATGTTTCGGAACGCGGCGCCGGAGCGGGAAACCATCGCCGAACCGACATCCACTTTTTGCAGCGTCCCTTCAATCAGGGTCGCAATCGTGGCCGCCGATTCCGAAGAGCGGTGAGCCAGCGCGCGAACCTCATCGGCCACCACACTAAAACCAGCCCCGGACTCGCCCGCCCGTGCCGCTTCGACGGCTGCGTTCAGCGCCAGAATATTGGTGTGAAACGCAATCTCCTCAATGTTCTTGAGGATACCTGCGACTTGACGGCTGGACGATGAAATCTCCTCGATCGCAAGAGTCAGTTTCTGCATCGTCTCAGCAGCCGTTTCTACCTCTTCCCGCACGTTCCCCATTACGCGGTCCGCCTCGGCGGCGCGCTCGGCATTACTGCGCGTTTTCGTCGCAATTTCGTGCAACGACGTCACCGTCTGTTTCAAATACATCGCCTGTTCATTGGCTTTCTCCGAAACCAATGCGCCGGAGCTCGCCATCTGTTCGCTCGCCATGGAGGCCTCCCCCACGGCCACTTCGACCCCGCGAATCACCCGCGCCACCGGACCAATCACAGATCGCTGTATGGTGCGATTGACAAAAAAGATCGAGATCACAAGAGTCAATGCCAGCACCGTAAGGTTCAACCGGCGCTGCCAGCCAGAACTCTGCTCCAGTGACTGCAATTCGTTCTGCAGATCCTTGGCGGTATCGGCGGCAAGTGCTTGCAAACCCGTTTTCGCCCCTTCCATCTGAACAGCCAGATCCCGGCTTTGCCGCTGTAACTCCGGGGTCAGGTTGCCTTTCGCGCGCAGCATCCCTCCATAGGTAGAGCGCCCCGCATCGGCCACTTGCTCCATGGAGTTCGCCATTCGCTGCACTGCCTGCTGCCGCTCAGTCGGAATGCCGGGCAACCCCGCGGAAGCCCGCAGAAGCTGTACCGTGGTGGTCGCCTCCTGCTTTGCGCGATCCAGTGCCGAGTCGTCCTCCAACATCACCGCGTCATTGAAGTTTCTCGCCATCCGAAGAAAACTCTCCGAGGCGTCTTGCGTCCGCTGTGCCACCGGAAACAGGGTCTCCGCCGTCGTCCGCAACCGGCGTTCGGTGGCGTAACCCTGCAGTTGTCCGGTACCAATCGATATCAAATATCCAGCGGCGAAGATCCCGATACTCAACCATACTTTGGCAGCGATCCCTGTTGTTTTCACGGCGGTCACACCCTCGACTATTTCACGGTCAAAAGCTTGACGCCGCCAGTGGACGGAGCCGCGGCCAGATAACCAATCGCGCCCTTTGTCTTGGCAACGAAGGCCACAATCTCGGCATCCGTCGCGAAGCTTTTCGGCATCGATCCCTTGCCTGTAAAAACAAGACTCTTGAAATGATTCCGAAGGGCAGGATCGGACTTGCCGACATACGCTTTCAAAAAGGCCTCATGCGCCGCGCCAGACTGCGCCAGCACTGGTTCAACCGCGGAACCATCGCCCAGCGTCGCCTTGGAACCAAGGAATACCTGTTTCAATTCATCGGCGCTCACAGCGGTGGCTTTCACGCTCGGATTGGCCACAATGACCACCTCTGCGAAACACGCGGACACTCCAACTAGAAAGAAAGCCAGTAAGTTTTTCATTTTCATAACTCCTGTTTAGAACACAAACCCTGTGCGCAGCAGGAATACCGTCGACTTCGGCTTCAGCCCTTGCGGATTGGTACTCGGGTAAAAGGTACGCGAGGAAATCGGGTCGGCAAAACCATCTATGAAGTGTTCCTCCACTTTCACGTTCCAGAATCGGTTGATGTCGAATCGCGCAGAGACCACCGGCCCCCGAATCCCATTTGTCGGCGAAAATCCGAGGCGTCGATCGCCCCGGTAGTCCGCATAGTAGCTACCCATTTCAACCTTGGAATGAACACGATAGGTGCCGGCAACGTACCAGGACCGGCGCTGGTCGGTCGATGGCGGGTACGGAATACCAGTGAGGCGGTTATGCTGATCCGACAACTGAAACTCGGTGAACGCACGAAACTTCCCGCGTTGGAAATCGCCGTAATAGGAACTGATGTGCCCATTCACATCGTCCCGAAACGGCAGCCCCCCGGGAATGGGAATCGGCTGTCCGTAAACCGAGGTCAGCCCCCCAAGTACGTACCCGTGAATATCGAAATGCGAGTACCCCGCCACAAGGCCTTCAACCGGCGTGATCCAGCGCAGGTCGCCACCTATTACGATCGATTTGTAACGGCTAATCGGCGCGCCCCCGTCGCGCGTCCCCAGATAATACCCGCCGCGCGGGTCGTCTGGACGCTGGCCACCATACAGCACGTAACTCAATCGCCCCGCCTTTTTCAACGGGATGTTCCCATAGATATCACCGCCCACATGCGCGATCGTCGTCGCACGCTGATCGGTGGGATAGACCGATTGCGGCAGCAACGCGAACGTGTGGACAAACTCCATGTCCTGCGTGTCGTTGAACAGACCGAGCGTTGTTTTTACTTTCCCCACGCGAACACCGAAATAGTCGTTGAACTTGTAA
>CANIFK010000493.1 GCA_947466555.1 Acidobacteriota bacterium
GCGGTCAGTTGGCTTCGTTTGACTGGGTGTTCTCGCCTCGGGGCGCGGATGGGCGGCCGATCCCGGTGTTTAACAGAGAGACGGGGGCGTTGGACCAGGCGGTGCTGCCGTATTGGCAGAAGTATGAGATTGCGCGGATTGTGCGCGATAACTGGGCCGAGCTGGGGCCGAAGCTGCGGGGGAAGATCCGGCTGACGATTGGTTCGGTGGACAACTTCCACTTGAACGAGGCGGCCGCGATGTTCTGCGGATGGCTGGCGGAGAAGGGCCGCGAGGAGGCGTGTGAGATTGTGCCGGAGCGCGACCACTTCGATTTGCATCGGCCCTACAAGACCTATCCGAACGGTTTAACGAAGCGGATGGACGATGAGATGCGGGCGCAGTGGGAGAAGCGGAATCAGCCGCGGTAGGCGCGGTCGAGCACTTCGACGACGTGGAGAACGGGTTGGTCCTTGCCGTGGATTTTGGCGCCGGCCTGGAGCTGGATCATGCAGCCGGGGTTGGCGGTGACGATGCATTCGGCGCCGGTGGCGTTGACGGACTGCATCTTGTTTTTGAGAAGGCTCATGGCCATCTCGTTGTGCACCACGTTGTAGATGCCCGCTGAGCCGCAGCAGAGGTCACTGAGCGCCATTTCCTTCAGGGTGACACCTGGGATAGCCGCCAGCACTTTTCGCGGCTGTACGCGGATCTTCTGGCCATGGCAGAGGTGGCAGGAGTCCTGGTAGGTGACCGTCATGTTGAGCGGCTTGGCGGGGGTGCGGATTTCGATCGACCCGAGGAATTCGTTGATGTCCTTCATCTTGGCTTTGAAGGCGAGGGATTTGTCGCGGTAAGCGTCATCGTGTTCGAGGAGTTCGTCGTATTCCTTGAGCGTGGAGCCGCAGCCGGCGGCGTTGGTCAAGATCACGTCGAAATCGCCGTCGAGCGTGGCATCGATGTTGTTCTTGGCCAGTTCGCGGGCGTCGTCCTTTCGGCCGGCGTGGACGTGGAGCGCGCCGCAGCAGTTCTGGGCTTCGGGGATGTGGACTTCGCAGCCGTTCTTTTGGAGGACGCGGACAGTGGCTTCGTTGAGACGGGCGAAGCTGATGTTAGCGATGCAGCCGGCGAGGAAGGCGACCTTGTAGCGCTTTTCGCCTTCGGCCGGGAAGACCTTGCCGATTTGGCTGAAGAAGAAGGGCGTTTCGGCGGACGGCGCGAGCATTTCGATTTCGTGGAGCCGGCCGAAGAACTTCAACACGCCTGACGAGCGGACGAGCTTTTGGAGGCCGCTGGCTTGATAGAGGAACAGGCCGGCGCCGGCGAGGGAGAGGAGAAATCGGGAAGAAAGTAGCGTGCCGAAGACGAAGTTGCGGGCGAACTGCACGTGCCAGGGGCGTTTGATGTTCTGGTCGATGTGGGCGCGGGCGGCTTCGATGAGGCGGCCGTAGTTGACGCCGCTGGGGCAGGCGCTTTCGCAGCCGCGGCAAGCGAGGCAGAGCTCCATGTGCTCGATGTAGGTGTCGCTGATCTCGGCTTTGCCTTCGGCCACCTGGACCATCTGGTAGATGCGGCCGCGGGGGGAGTCCATTTCAACGCCCAGTTCGCGGTAGGTGGGGCAGGAGTTCAGACAGAGGCCGCAGTGGACACACTTGTCGAGGTCCTTCTGGTGCGGCGCTTCGGAGTTGTTGGCAATTTGGGTCAAATCAGATGCGGCCATACAGACGTCCTTTGTTGAGAAGATGCTGCGGGTCCAGCATTTGCTTGATCTTTTCCATGACGGGGAAATCGTTGCCCGGTTCGGGCCAGAGGGGGGAGGCGGCGCGCGTGGCCGGGCCGGCGTCCATGACGATGTGGGCGTTGGGGGTGGGCTTGGTAAGCGTTGTGGGCGCGGTGGGGTGATAGAGATAGGCGACGCCGTTGGCGGCGCGGACCAGGGCAGGGCCGGTGTGCGAGGCCAGGGCGGTGGCGAGCTCGGCGAGCGGGGTTGCCACGCGGACGATGGCGCCGTTGGCGTTGTCTGTCAGGAAGGCTTCGGAGAAGTTTTCGATGGATTGCCAGAAGGCCTGTTCGGCGGCGGCTTCCAGAGTTTCAAACGACGCGAGCTCTCGGGAGTAGCGATCGACCAGCGCCTGGCTGCCACCGGTGCCGATGGCGAGGAGCCAGCCGGATTTCCCGATGCGGGCTGATGCGGCGGGGCTGAGTAGATCGACGGCGGCCGGTTGTAGGACGCTTTGCAGGATGCGGGTTCGTTCGGCGATGGCTTCCTGGGCCGAGGGATAAGTCTGCAGGAAGGTGCGGGTAAATTTGTCCTTCGGGATGAGCTTGAAGTTGACCGTGGTGATGATGCCGAGCGTGCCCCAGCTGCCGATCATGAGTTTGCCCATGTCGAGCCCGGCCACGTTTTTGACGACCATGCCGCCGGCCTGGACGAGCTTGCCGGCCATGGTGGCGAATTGGATGCCGATGACGAGATCGCGCGCGGTGCCGTAGAGGCGGCGGCGGGGGCCGGAATGGTTGGCGGCCAGGACGCCGCCGATGGTGGCGGTAGCGCCGTAGGGCGGGTCGAGCGGGATCATCTGCTGATTCGCCGCGAGCAGCGCGGTGAGTTCGGCATAGGGCATGCCGGCTTCGACCGAGATGGTGAGATCGCGCGGTTCGTATTCGAGGACGCGCTTCATGTTGGCCGTCGAGATGCGGACTTTTGCGTCGGCGACGGGGCCGCCCCAACGGGTTTTTGTGAAGCGCCCGCCCGCTTCCACGCTGTGACCGGCGGCGCCGGCAGCGCCTAAAGCCGCCGCCAGTTCCGTCGCGTTATCCGGATGTTTCAAATCTTGCATGCGAACTAGTCAGTATAATCTCCATCGATGGGTAAATTCATTTTGCTGGCATTTTGTTTAGTGGCCGGGGCGCAGGACGCGAAGGCCGTTTTGGACGCGCAGACGGCGGCGTGGAACCGCGGAGACCTTGAGGCGTTCGTGGAAACGTACGAGAATTCGCCTTCGATTACGTTCCTGGGGAAGGCGCTTTCGCATGGGCGGGCGGAGGTGCTGGCTCGTTACAAGCGCACCTACGACACGCGGGAGAAGATGGGCAAGCTGCGGTTTGAAGTGATGGAGCAGCGGGCGTTGGGCGGGGAGTACGTGATGGTGTTGGGCAAGTTCTTCCTGACGCGCACGGCGGCTGGCGGCGGCGATGCCACCGGGCAGTTTACGCTGATTCTGCACAAAGGACCCGGCGGCTGGAAGATCATCCACGATCACACGTCTTCGTAGGGCTGGACATGGAAACGAATGAATTTCAGCGAATCGCGAAGGCCCTGGCCGACCCGCGGCGTTTCGCGATTCTGGAGCGGATTGCCGGTTGCAAGGAGCTGGCGTGCCAGACGCTGTGCGGAGAGATGCCGGTGTCGAAGGCGACGTTATCCCATCATTTGCAGGAGTTGGAGACTGCCGGGTTGGTGTCGATTCGGATGGATGGTAAGTTTGCGCATCTTTCGTTGCGGAAGGATGTTTGGCTGGCGTACCGGAAAGAGTTGGCGAAACGGATCGGTTAAGTTGAATCCTGCCGGTGTGGCGTGACATCAGTTAGATGGTTGTCGAACGATCGAACTGAGGAGAGATGTCATGAAACGGTTTGAAGGAAAGGTGGCGGTGGTCACCGGAGGCGGGAAGGGAATTGGCGCGGCGGTGGCGAAGCGGTTGGCCGCCGATGGCGCCGCGGTTGTGGTGAACTACGCCATCAGCGCGGCGGACGCGCAGACCACGGTGGACGCTATTGTTGCCGCCGGTGGGAAGGCGATCGCGGTGAAGGCGAACGTCGCCAAACGCGATGAGGTTTCGGCGCTGTTCGGCGCCGCGCGGGAGGCATTTGGGCCCGTGGATATTCTGGTGAACAACGCCGGGGTTTACGAGTTCCGTCCGTTGGAGTTGATCGATGAAGAACACATCGACCGGCAGTTCAACATCAATGTGAAGGGGTTGCTCTTCGCGACGCAGGAAGCGGCCAAGGATTTCGATGGTGGGCGGGGTGGCGTTGTGATCAATATCGGTTCGCAGGTGTCGCTGACGCCACCGGCGAATGGGAGTGTTTATTCGGCCACGAAGGGCGCGGGCGATGTGATCACCCGGTCTCTGGCGCAGGAGTTGGGACCGAAGAATGTTCGCGTAATCTCGGTAGCGCCGGGCGTAACGCTAACGGAGGGGTTTGTGTCGATGGGGGGACACGAGGGGTTCATTGAGTTCGCCAAGACGCGCACTCCGCTGGGCCGGCCGGGCCGGCCCGAGGATGTTGCCGATGTGGTGGCGACGTTGGTTTCCGATGACTCGCGCTGGATCACCGGATCTGTGATTCCGGTGGCCGGCGGACTGACGCTCTAACGCCCGAAGATGTAGCGCAGGCGGCGGGGATCAGCCCCGCCGTCGAGCACACCATCGCGGATGAGGATCACAGTGGGTGCGGAGCCGTTGCTCCAGTCGCCGCTGGGCTGGACGATGTGGCCCTTGGCCGAGAGCGCGTCCATGATGTTTTGCGGGATGCGCTTTTCGATGCGGGTGCGGCCGGGGACGAATTCGTGGGTGGCGAATGAACTGTAGAAATGCTCGGTCTGGAAGCGGGGGGCTTCGACGGCTTCCTGCGGCCCCATGCCGAAATCGATGATATTGAGCAGCACTTGCAGCATGGCCTGGTCCTGATTGTCGCCGCCGGGCGTGGACATGGCGAAGAAGGGCTTACCGTCCTTCAGCACAATGGTGGGGCTGAGGGTGACGCGGGGGCGTTTGCCGGGGGCGAGTTCGTTGGCGTGGCCTTTGGTCATCACGAAGCTCTGCAAGCGGGACGAGAGCGGGATGCCCGTATCGCCGGCGATGACGCTGGGGAGCCAGGCGCCGCTGGGGGTGGCGGA
>CANIFK010000494.1 GCA_947466555.1 Acidobacteriota bacterium
ACTGTAGTCCAATCCAGCATGCGGTAGTCCTTGAACGCAGGCAGGAGGTCTGGCGCGGTCATCATCGCCGCCAGTGTGGCCAGGGTCAACGCTGCTTTCTTAGGAATCGCCATCAGAATTTCGTGTAGATAAAGGGCGCCGCGCCGGTCGCCGCGACATACTGAATCGCGATCGCCAGCAACAGTAGGACAACGGCCTGGGCAAAGAAGGGCGCGCGGACGAACAGGTCGCGCGGCGCCTCCAGCCAGGATTTGGGCGCATAATGCCCGGCCAGCGCTAGTGCGAAGACCGACCACAAGCCGCCGGAGACATTATCGAAGGCCCAGGAATTGGACAGGATCCGCTCTACGACCAGATTGGCTTGCTCCAGCGACGAGGCGCGGAAATAGATCCAGCAGTAGCAGACAAATTGAACAGTGACGAAGGTACGGAACCAGGTGGGGGTCCAGGGTTTGGCCTGGCCGCGCTTGGACTGCCAGAAGCGAGAAATGGCTTGGCCGGCGCCGTGCAGCAGGCCCCAGATGACGAAGTTCCAACTCGCCCCGTGCCAAAGGCCGCCGAGCGCCATTGTGATCACCAGGTTCAAATACGGCATCACGGCGTTGCGCTTGCCGGGCAGGGAGAAGAACAGATAGTCGCGCAGCCAGTTCGACAGGCTGATGTGCCAGCGGCGCCAGAAGTCGTTGATGTTCGCCGCCGAGTAGGGCTGGTTGAAGTTGATCGGTAGTTTCAAGCCGAGCAGCAGGGCGGAGCCGATGGCGATGTCGCTGTAGCCGGAGAAATCAAAGTACAGCTGCAGGGCGTAGCAGTAGACTCCCACCAGTACTTCGCCGCCGGAATAGAGGCCAGGAAAATCGAAGACGCGGTTGACCAGATTCTCGGCCAGGTAGTCGGCGATGAGGAGCTTCTTCATCAGGCCCAGGCCGATGAGGAACAGCGCGCGGGAGCCGTCAGCGGCGTCGAGCGCCCGGTCCGGCTTTTCGAGCTGTTTGATGAGGTCGGCCACGCGGGTGATCGGGCCGGCGAGCGTGGTGGGAAAAAACGATACGGCGGTGAGGTGCGACAGGTAGCTCGCCGTGGGCTTGGCGTCTTTCCGGTAGATGTCGATCGTGTAGGTCAGCGACTGGAAGCAGTAGAAGGAGATGCCGAGCGGGAACGTCCAGTCCCACTTGCCCACGGCCTGGCCGGTGATCTGCCCCCAGCTTTCCAGGAAGAACCCGGCGTATTTGAAGACCGCCAGAATACCTAGATTTACCAGGACGGATAGTGTGACTAGAACCTTTCGGCCGCCCGGCGATTTCACCCGGCCAAGCCACAGGCCGATGGTGAAGTCGATCGACGAGGCGATCGGAATCAGGGCCAAATAGAACAGGTCCCACTTCGCGTAGAAGAAGTAGTTGGCAAACAACAGCACGCTCAGCCCCGCCGCACGCCACTTGGAAAGGGGCCAATACAGGAAGAAGACCGCGATCAGGAAAAAGAAGTAGACGGAGCTCGACAGGAGCATTCGAAAGGCTGGGCCGAAGTTTCAATTGTAGCGGGGTGGCTGGCCCTTACACTAGGGGATTTTTCCAGCGCAGGCCGGGAAACCGCGCGAAATCCCGGTCCGTCGAGTGCAAAACGCCACCAACACCAATCGTTAGGGCCGCCAACTCCGCGTCTGTCGTCAACGGCCCAAATGCCTGCCCGTCGAGCAGCATCGAGCGTAAATGGCGCCAATAGTCCATGCCCGGACCAATCACCCGCACATTGGGATGGGCCAACCACAAGTCCACAATAGAAACGGCAGTCGCCAACGGCATGGGCCGCCCGGGTAGTCTTGGATTGGTGCCGATGCGGATAAACGCCGCAATGCTGTGCCACGGAATCAACACCGGAGTATCTCCGGAGAATACGGACTCAAGCCAAGTGCGCGCTGCTTCGTGACTCTTCGAGTCGACGACGTACGAATACAACAACAGATTCGCGTCGATGACGATCAACGGTGATCTGGCCCTTCGAGTTCTTCCAACAACTCCGAGACATTGTCAAAGGAGAACCCCAACGGCACGCCTAGGTTGATCGGCGTCACCTGAAACCGCTCCCGCGGAAGCGCTGGACTATGCAACCCCTTTCGCAACGCCTGATTCACAGTCTCCTTAAACGACGCCCCGGTTCGCCGCTGCTCTTCCGCCAGCAGCACCGCCACATCATCGTCAATCGTCAAAGTCGTCCGCACATCATGATGCTTCCACGCAAAGCATCATGATGTCAACCCGCCTACTTTACCTCGTGGTCTGTCCCTCGCAGCACGTTCAGAACCCGGTTGGCGACTCGCGACGGATAGTTCGTCTTATCCCGCGGATCGTTCAACCGCGACTCCAAAGCCTTCTCCAACGACCGCGCCCGCTCGCCAATCCGGTCCGCGGCGTTCCCCGCCTCCAGCCGGATCATCTCCTCCGGATCCTCCAGCGCCGCCCGCAACACCTCCACCGCCTTGGCGTCTTCTCCGGCGCGCAGGCAGGCCATCGCCGCCGCAATCCGCACGCTCGGCGATTCATCGTCGAGCGCCTCCGCCCGCAACTTCAAATTCGCCAATCCCGTCGCCCCCCAGAACCGGACAGCAGCCTCCGGATGCGCCAACGCCGCGCGCAGCACGCCCGGATCGGTGGTCCCGGCCACGGCCCGGAGCGCCGACAGTAGCTTCCCCCGTCCCGGTTGCCGCAGAATCGCATGACGGTTCCCCAGCTTCTTTTCCTCCCGCAGAATTTCGCCCTCCGGAAACAGGCCCAGATCCTGCACCTCCTCCTGCCAGGCGACGTGCGCCTTCCGCATCCGCTCCAGAACGGGCCGGAGGGCGATATCCCCGGCCAGATTCCGAATTTCGTGCGGGTCATTCTCGGTGTCGTAGAGCTCCTCGGCCGGCTTCGTGTCGGCCATCCATCGTGCGGCCACCGGCGTCAACTTCCCTTCAGCATGCAACCGCCGCAGGTCCTTCATCACCGGGGAGCCTTCGGAGGTGTTCATGTACTGGTAGTAGGGCAGGAACGGCCGGTAGTTCCGAATGTAGCGGTAGCGTTTGTCGCGGGTGGCGCGGATTGTCTCGTACCGCTCGTCCATCCGGTCGTGGCAGGAATAGATGTATTCGCGCGGCGGCGTCAGCGCCGGTCCCAGGAACGCCCGGCCCTGGAAGTGTTTCGGCACCGGTACGCCAGCAAGATTCAGCACCGTCGGCGCCAGATCGAGGAACGACACTAACTGATCGTCGACCGCCCCCGGCTTGGCCTGTCCGGCCGCGCGCCACTTCTCCGGGATGTGGACGATCAACGGCGCCCGCGTGCCGGACTCGTAGTTCCAACGCTTGGACCGCGGCAGCCCGACGCCGTGGTCGGACCAGAAAAAGACGATCGTGTCCTCGGCCAGCCCGTCTTCCTTTAACTGCTTCAGGAGCTGACCGGCCTCGTAGTCCACTTCGCTCACGCACTCGTAGAAATTGGCGATCTGCTCGCGCACGGCGTCCGTGTCGGGCCAGTAGGGCGGCACGGGCACCTTGGCGCGATCCACGCGGCGGGTCACATGCGGGGTGACCTTGGCATGCGCCTCGCCCGTCACGCGAATCTTTGATTCGTGCGAAGTTTCGGTATTGAAGACGGCGAAGAACGGCTTACCCGCGGGTCGTTTGCGCCAGTGCGCCTGCCTGGACACCTCGTCCCAGGCGGCCTTCGGCACAGCGAAGTTGTAGTCGGTCTTTACGTTGTTGGTGGCGTAATAACCGGCATCCCGCAGATACTCCGGAAAGCAACGGACGAAGGCTGGGCGCTGAATCTGGCAGCGCATAAACTGCGAACCGATCGAGGCCGGGTACATCCCCGTGATAATGCCGGACCGCGTGGGCGCGCACACACCGGCAACGCTGTAGCAATGCGTGTAGCGGACACCGGTCTTGGCAAACGCGTCGATGTTCGGAGTCGACGCCAGCGGGTCGCCGTAACAGGAAAAGGCGTAGGGGCTGGAGTCTTCGCAGGAGATCCAAAGTATGTTCGGCCGTGGCTTATCCGCGGCATACCCCATCGCTGCCAAGGGAGCACCCGCGGCGCGAAGAAACTGTCGACGTTGCATTCATGCATCGTATCAATTCAAGATTCTTCGCCGGTCGCCGATACGACAAGGGAATGGGATTGTGGCCTACATCCAGCCAACCTGTGCCTCCGCCTCCCCCACCGGGAAATGAGGAGGGGCAAACCGCGCTCACGGTCGACGCCCACGTGCAGCCCAGGTACATCCTTGTCATCGACCAATCGCCGGAGACCTATGGCGAACTGACGAATAGCCTTACCAGCGCCGGATACAGTGTCGATATGGCCGCCACCGCGGGGGAAGCCCTGGAACGGATTCGCGAAAGCGAAGTGGAATTGATCCTTCTGGGCGAAACACTGCCCGGTATGGCCGGCCTGGATCTACTCCGCCTGCTGCGGGCCGCCTGGACACCCCAACAACTGCCCGTCATCATGTTGGCCAATGAAACCAAAGGCGGTATTGAAACCGCCGCGCTCGAAGCCGGTGCCAATGACTGTCTGGCGATCGGGGTAGAGGGCGGACGGGGACTGGCTCGCGTGCAATCCCAGCTGCGGCAGAAGGACGCCGGCCAAGGCGCGCGCGACCGCGCCGAACGGGTCTTCCGTGCCACCGCCGTATCCACCGACGTTATCTGGGAATGGAACGTCTCCACCGATACTTTCTGGTTTTCTTCGGAATGGGGCCGCCTCAGCGGTCGGCCGATCGTGGGGCCGACGCATCTGGAGGACTGGCTCTCCGTCGTCCACCGCGAAGACGTGGAGACGGTGGAAACTGCATTCCGCTCATTACGCGCCAATCCGGATCAGTTCGAATTTGGCCAGG
>CANIFK010000495.1 GCA_947466555.1 Acidobacteriota bacterium
AGGCGGAGGTGCTGGCGGCGGCGGGGACGCAGGTGAACTTTGTGATTCCGGCGGGGACGAAGCCGGGGCGGGCGCAGATGACGATTGGGAGTTCGGTGGGTGATGTGCTGGTGGACGGCGTTGCGCCGGGACTGTTTTCGGCGAGCGCGGACGGGAAGGGAACGGCGGCGGCGGTGGTGCTGCGGGTGAAGGCGGATGGGAGCCAGTCGACGCAGTTGGCCACGTCGGTGATCGATCTGGGGGCGGCGACGGATGAGTTGTACTTGTCGCTGTACGGGACGGGGCTGCGGTTGCGGCCATCGATCGAGGCCGTGTCGGCTACGATCGGGGGGCAGCGGGCGGACGTGTTGTACGCTGGGCCGCAGCCGGCGTTCGCGGGGCTGGACCAAGTGAATCTGCGGATTCCGCGGACACTGGCGGGGCGCGGGGAGGTTCCGGTGGTTTTAAGCGTGGATGGGCATATTGCGAATACGGTGACGGTTACGATCCGGTGATGCGACAGCTTCTTTTCATCCTCGTTGTTGGCGGGCTGGCGTTGCCGGCGCAGACGATTACGGTCGTGTCGGCGGCGAGTTACGTGGGGCCGGTGGCGCCGGGTTCGATTGCCTCCGGGTTTGCTCCGTTGTTGGCCACCTCGGTCACGGTGACAGATCGGAACGGTGTGGCGCGGCCGGCATCTCTGTTTGCGGCTGCGAACGGGCAGGTGAACTTTCTGGTGCCGGCTGAAACGGCGACGGGGACGGCCACGGTGACGGCGCGGGATGCGGCCGGGGTGACCGTGACCGGTCGGGTGGAGGTTGCCACGGTGGCGCCGGCGCTGTTTACGGCCAACAATAGTGGCCGTGGGATTCCGGCCGCGCTGTTGCTGCGGGTTGCGGGGAATGGGGAACGAACCACGGCGGCCGTCGGTCCGGAGGCGATCGACCTGGCGGGCGAGACGTATCTGCTGTTGTTTGGCACGGGGATCCGTAACACGTCACGCGGGGTGACGGCGACGGCGGCGGGAGAGACGATTCCGGTGTTGGGGGCGGTGGCGCAGGGCACGTTCGCCGGGTTGGACCAGGTGAACATCGGGCCGCTGCCGGCGGCGCTGCGGGGGCGGGACCAGATAGAAATTGCGCTGACGGTGGATGGGCAGGCGGCGAATCCGGTGACGGTTTCGGTGCTGTCTTCCAGCCCGGGGGCGTGGGTGCGGCGGCCGGATCTGCTGGAGCCGATTTCGGAGATGGCGGTGGCGGAGTTGGACGGGAAGGTCTATGTGATCGGTGGGTATCCATCGACGCGTGTCAGTGTGCGGACGGTGCAGGTGTACGATCCGATTGCGGGGACGTGGAAGCTGACGACGCCGCTGCCGGTGGCGCTGAATCATACGATGTCGATCGCGGCGAACGGGAAGATTTACGTGATTGGCGGGCAGCCGGATGCGGGCGGCAACGGGCCGTTTGTGGACACGGTGTACGAGTACGATCCGGCGACGGCGGCGTGGCGCGCGCGGGCTCCGATGCCAACGGTGCGGGGCGGTGGCGCGGCGGCGGTGATTGACGGGAAGATCTATGTGGCCGGCGGGCGCCCGCCGCGCGGGAGCGATTTCGCGGTGTATGATCCGGTGGCCAATCGGTGGAACGTGCTGCCCGATCTGCCGGTGCAGCGGAACCACATCGGCGCGGCGGCTATCGGCGGCAAGGTCTATGTGGTGGGCGGGCGGTTTGAAGCTGGATTTCAGAGTGAGAAAACGGACCGGATGGACGTGTACGATCCGGTGGCGAATCGGTGGGCTGCGTCGACGCCGCTGCCGCGACCTCGCGGGGGCGTGAACGCCATTGCCGCGCTAGGCTGCCTGCATGTTCTCGGCGGGGAAGGGAACGACGATGTCCCGACTGGCGTGTTTCCCGATCACGACGTTTTCCACCCGGGGACCGGGAAATGGACCAGTTTGGGGTCGATGCCGATTCCGGTTCATGGCGTTACCGGGGCTGCGTTTTTGAATGGCCTGATTCACCTGCCTGGCGGGGGCACCACCATTGGAGGAAGCAGCGGCACGGTGTTCCACCAGGCGTATCGTCCGGCGATTTCCTGCCAGTAGCCTAGTTGAGCGAGATCTGGTTGTAGAGAGAAGCGATCTGGTCGTCGATGCCGGAGAAGTCCAGGCGGAGGTGATACTGGAGGGTATTGCGGAGTTCAAGCGACTGGAGGTTGCTGACGACGTACTCGTCGATGAAGCGGAGGAAGCCGTCGGTGGCGGTGAAGTCGGCAAAGCCGGTGAGGCTGCCGATGGTTGCTTCACGGAAGGCGTCATCCGGGGCCTGGGCGGGATTCGCATACAGGGCCTTCAGGTTGTCGCACTGTTCGAAGTTGGAGGGGATGGCCAGCTTCGTGGGGTCTTCGATGATATTGGCGAAGGCGGCCGGGATCAAGGTCAGCCACAGGATTGCAGTGAGCATGCGTCGCATACAGTCATAGTGCGGCGCGGGGGCGTACTGGGCGATGGTCCTGGGGTTGGGATTACGCGGGACTCAGGTCCTGGGCGTGTCGTCCGGGGTTGGTACTGGGTCGCTGGTGAGCGGGCGTTCGCAGGGGCAGCAGTCCGAGCAGCGGCGGCAGCGGCCGCAACGGTGGGAAGTGCAGATATCCTTTGTGCACCAGGCACAGATCTGCATGGACGGTTCGGCGCAGATAGAGCAGGTGAAGTGGGCAGGTACGGTCACTTACGATCCTTTGGCGGGGCGACTGGCTTCGGCTTGGCTGGAATGGCCGGGGGCTGTTTGACGATGATGCCGAGGCAGCGCTGGGCTTCGGACTCCATCACCTTGAGTTCGCCTTCTTTGGAGGTGGCGAGGTCGAGAGTGTATTGTTTGAGGCTCTCGTGGTTGGCGGAGTTCTCGTCGGCGATGCCGAGGAGAAGGTCCGCCAGGGCGGGGTTCTGATAGCGGCGGACGCCGGAGGCGAGGGAGCCGAGATAGGTATTGAGACCGTCGAGACGGAAGAGGGTGTCGAGAGCGTAGGAGAGGCGGGTGGGCTCTTTGGAGAGGCGGCCGGAGGAGTATTGGAGGCCTTCGATGGCGTTGCGGACGCTCTTCCACTGGGCCTGGTAGGCATCGGGAGCGCCCTTTTCCTTCCAGTCGGCCGGGTTGATCTGGAGGACGAGCGGTTCCAGCTTTTTGGCGTTGTTGACGAGGCTATCGAGCAGTTTGCGAGTTTCCCATTCCGGGGGGACGCCGGCGGACTGCGCAGACAGGGATGCCACGGTCAGGCTGATTGACCAGAGAAGAGTGAGAACGCGCATACCTCTATTGAACTACTGCGGAGGAGGCGGCGGGGGAGGGGGAGGAGGCGGCGGGGGCGCGGTGCCTCCGGTATCGCCGGGGAGACCGCCACCGCCGGGGGCCGGGGTGGTGGTACCGCCGCCCGCGCCGCCACGGGGCATGCGGTAGATGGCGGCGGAGGCCGCATCGCTTGCCGTTTGCAGGGCGCGTTTGAGGGCGTTGCCTTTATCGAAATTCGACTTGGCGATGGGCTGGGTTTTGTAGACCCGGAGATATTCGCCTTCGCTGAGGAGCTTCGGGGCGCTGCTGGGGATGAGCGCATGGCGGACGGCGACGAGACCTTCTTCGACGAGAACGAGCGTGGTCGAGTCGGAATCTTCAATCTGGACGTCGAAGATCGTCCCGCGCACGGAGATGACCGCGGTGGGCGTGGTGACGCGATTGGGATTCGGCTGGCCGCCGAACTTCTGCACGTGGACCTTCACGCGGCCGAGGAAGAGATCGACAAGATCTTTCCAGTCGCCGGCGTTGTTGCGGAAGATGACGTGGGAGTTGGCGAAGACTTCAAAGGTGCTGCCGTCGTTGACCTGGAAAAGAGCGTACCCGGTGGGGCCGGTTACGATTTCCTGACGCTTCTGGACCCAATCGCCAACGTTCAGAACCCAGGGGTCGCGCCCTTTAAGGACGGAGACCTGGCCGGTGAGTTGGAGGACCTGCGCGGAGTACTGCTTGTCCTCAGGGAAGAGGTTGGGCAGTTGCGCGAACGCCGGGCACACGAAGAGCATGGCCGCGAGGGCGAATGTTCCTTGAGTGAGAATCCGGTGCATGATAGTTCCTGTGGGTAAGAACGCCATCCCATCCGCAGAGTTGCAGATCGGACAGAATACCGCGTCCTGATTGTACCACTATAATTGCATAGCAAAAGTGGGTCCTTCTGGGATTGTTCTGAGTAAGGCCCATGGAATCAACAGTTTTTGGTGGCTCTGACCGATAGAATGGGGAGACAGTAGCCGTTTCAGCGGGTACAATGGACGCAATAGCTGAGTCCGATTGTCCCAGTTGATACGTATCACTAACAAGACGATGCCGAACGCGGTCCGAAAAATAGGGCTGATGGTCCTGCTGAGTGTGGCGGGCGGCGGACTTGCGCGTGCCGAATGGCGGCGCGTGGGGACGGCGGCGATGGACCTGCGATTGAGCGGGTTGGCGACGGGCCCGGTGGACGGGATCGGCTGGTCGGCGGACGGCGGAACGATATTTGCGCGGACGGCTGTCGGGCGCTGGCTGGTGACGACGGACGGGGAGACCTGGACGGCGGGCGCGGGACGGCCGGTGGAAAGTGCCGGTGCCGTGGTGGACCGGCTGCCAGAGCCGCGGGCGCGGGTTGTGGGCGCGGGACGGGCTGGCTGGGCCTACGCGTATGGCGATCACGTTTGGCGTACGGAAGACAACGGCAAGAGTTGGCGGAACCTGACGCAGTGGAAACAGACGTCGCTGCTGGGCGGGCCGGCGAGCGAGGCGGCGGTGCGGCCGGGAGTTCCGGAGGAGATCGCGGTTTCGACGGCGACGGGTGTTTGGAAGTCGGCGGATGCGGGGATCACTTGGGCG
>CANIFK010000496.1 GCA_947466555.1 Acidobacteriota bacterium
GCCCAGGCTTCGGCGCCCTCTTCCATGGCGGCGTCGAGGGTGGCGCCGGGGTCGGCATCGGCATCGACCATGGCGCGGACTTCGAGGAGGAGTTCGGGGTCGCCGGTGCACTCGCGGTCGAGGAAGGCCTGGCGCTGCGTGGTGGGCAGGTCGAGGGCGGCGTTGAAGAGCGCGTCGATCCGCGCGAAACGCTCTGGGGTCATTTTTCGCCGGGGGTGAGTTGGACGCGGATCCAGGCTTCGGCGGAGCGGAGGTCCCGGCTGACGGTGGCTTTGGAGACGCCGGTGGCTTCGACGATTTCGTCGAGGGTGAGGCCCCCGAAGTACTTCATTTCGAGGATCTGCCCTTTGCGGGGGTCGAGCTTTTCGAGATTTTGGAGGGCTTCGTCGAGGGCGAGGAAGGGAGAGTTAACACTTGGGTCGCCGATATCGATGCCCATTCCGTCGAGGGAGACCTTGTTGCCGCCGCCGCGTTTGCCGGCGCGGAACTTGCGGGCGGAGTCGACCAGGACCTGGCGCATGAGGTGGGCGGCGACGCCGAAGAAGTGGGCGCGATTTTGGAAGTCGGGGATGTCCTGACCGATGAGGCGGACGTAGGCTTCGTGCACAAGGGCCGTGGGTTGGAGAGTGTGGCCGGAGCGTTCGCGGGAGATGTAGCTTTCGGCGAGACGGCGGAGTTCCTCATAGACGACGGGGAGGAGTGCGTCGAGCGCGGCACGGTTGCCTTCGCGCCATTCAACAAGTAAACGAGTGACCTCTTGATGCATAGATGCGTGTACGTGAGTCTAACATTTGCAGTGGTGGAATGCCGGGGCGGTGGGGAGGGGCGGGCCGCTAGTGATTTGACATGAGCGACACGGGGTGTATTAATTGATAAACAGGGTTATCCCTATTTGTTGAAGGGGGTTGTTAATGAGTATTGCGAAAATGAAACACTGGCGTGGCCGACTGGGCCTGCTGGTTTTGGCTTCGTTGCTCGGGATCTACGCGATTCCGGCGGCGGCGCAGGTGTTGTATGGCACGATCGTCGGCACGGTGGAAGATGCTACCGGTGCGGTGGTCCCGAATGCAAAAGTAACGATTGCGGAAAAGGCGACTGGCTTCACCCGCGAGACCACGACGGACGTCGCTGGCAACTATTCGATTCCCAGCGTGCCGATCGGCACGTACACGGTGAAGATCGCGGCGAATGGCTTTAAGGGCCTGACGCGAGACGGCGTTGTACTGAGCGTGAACACCACCGCTCGCGTCAACGGCAAGTTGGAAGTGGGCGCGGTTTCCGAACAGGTGACCGTGGAAGCTTCCGCCGTGCAGCTGCAGACCGACCGCAGCGACACGAAGACCGAAATCAATTCCAAGGTTGTGCAGGAACTGCCGTTGAACCAGTACCGGAACTACCAGGCGCTGATCAACCTGGTGCCCGGCGCGACTCCGGCGGCGTTGCAGAACTCCTCCACCGACACGCCCGGCCGCGCGCTCCGTTCCTTCGTGAACGGCACGGCGACCAATAACAACGTGACCCGTTTGGACGGCGCGACCAACATCAACATCTGGTTGCCCCACCACGTGGCCTATGTGGCCCCGGCGGAAACGGTGGAACAGGTGAACATCACGACGTCCTCGCTTGATGCCGAACAGGGCATGGCGGGCGGCGCGGCGATGACCGTTGCTTCCGTCAGCGGCACCAACCAGCTCCACGGCGCTGGCTGGGAATATCACGAGAACGACGGCCTGAAGTCGCGTAGCTACTTCCAGGCTCCTGGCGTGCCGAACGCTCCTTACAAGCTGAACATCTTCGGCGGTAAGCTGGGCGGCGCGATCATCAAGAACAAGTTGTTCTGGTTCGGCCACACGGAAATCACCCGTCAGGGACTGGGCGGCCAGAGCTACTTCACGGTGCCGGATTCGGCCATGCGCGCGGGTGACTTCTCTTCCCGTATCGGCACGAACGGCCAGGGTGTTGTGTATGATCCCAACACCGGTAACCCGGATGGTACGGGCCGCACGCCCTTCGCCGGCAACCGCGTTCCTTCGGCCCGCTTCTCGCCCCAGGCGTTGAAGATGCTGGCTCTGGTTCCGGACCCGAACAACACCGGTGGTACCTTTAACGCGAATCCGACCAACGGCACTCTCAACAACAACTACTTCAACAGCCTGACCGGCCAACTGAACCGTAACAACTATGACGGCAAGGTGAACTGGAACCGCAACGAGAAGCACACGATGTTTGTGAAGTACTCGATGTTGACCGCGCTTTCCGGCGGCAAGTTCGGCCTGGGTAAGGCCGGCGGCGCTGGTCTTGGCGGCGATCCGGGCCTGGGCGACACGAATCAGTATCTGGCGACGATCGGCACGAACTACACGATCTCCCCGAGCCTGTTGCTGGACGCCACCTGGGGCATGACCCGTATGGACCAGACGGCGCAGGGCGAAGACTTCGGCACCAACTATGGCACCGACGTGTTCGGCATCCCCGGCACGAACGGACCGGACCCGCGCCAGAGCGGCCTGCCGGTGTTCAACCTGACCGGTTTGAGCACGTGGGGCCAGACGGCGACCTGGATGCCGTTGGAACGCAACGAGCGCAGCTACACGTTTACGACCAACCTGTCGGTGATCAAGTCCAAGCACGAAATCCGCATGGGCTTCGATTCGGTTCGTCACTCGATGACGCACTGGCAGCCGGAAACGGACAACCCGCGTGGCGCTTTCACCTTTGGTGGTGGCGGCGCGGCACTGAACGGCGGACCGAACCCGACGCTGGCCAATTCTATGGCTCAGTTCCTGCTGGGCGTGCCGACGGCGATTTCGAAGAGCTTGCAGTATGAGCTGATGTCGACGCGAGAATGGCAGTTCGGCTGGTATATTCGCGACCGCTGGCAGCTGAACCGCAACGTGACCCTGAACCTGGGTCTGCGTGCGGAAGCCTATCCGCTGCTGAACCGCGGCGACGGCAAGGGTATCGAAAAGCTGGACCTGAACACGCTGAACGTTACGCTCGGCGGACGCGGCAACATCCCGACGAACCCCGGCATCAACGTGAAGCCGCTGTTCCTGGCGCCCCGCGTCGGGCTGGCGATTCGCATCAATGACAGCACCGTGATCCGCACCGGCTACGGCATGACCGTTGACCCGCTGCCGTTCTCGCGCCCGATGCGTGGTTTCTACCCGCTGACGATCGCGGCGACGTTCCAGCAGAACACCGGCTTCCAGAACTTCGGTTCGCTGGCGACGGGTATCCCGACGCTGCCGACTCCGAACCTCTCGGCCGGTATCATTCCGCTGCCCAACACCTACGCGATGCGCAGCCCCTGGGGCGACATCAAGCGCGGTGGCGTGCAGTCCTGGAACTTCACCATCGAACGCCGCATCGGCCGCAACCTGAATGGTTCGGTTGGCTATGTCGGCACCGCTTCGAACAACGTGCTGGGTGACCGCGACGTGAACGCGGCGGCTCCGGGCGCCGGCAACAACGGCCGTCCGTACTTCGCCAAGTTTGGCCGCGGTATCGCCATCAACATGTGGGACGGCTGGATGAGCAGCAACTATCACGGCCTGCAGAGCTCTCTGCGCGGCAACGTGACGAAGGACCTGTTCGTGCAGGGCGCCTACACCTGGTCGAAGGCCATCAACATGACCGACGAAGATGGCTGGGTCAGCGTGGGTTGGAACTGGGATCCGGTGATCCGCCGGAACCGTGCGACGGCCGGCTACGACCGTACGCAGGTGTTCCAGATGGGCTACATGTACCAGCTCCCCGTGGGCAAGGGCAAGACGTTCATGAACACTTCGAACAAAGCGGCGAACCTGGTTCTGGGCGGCTGGCAGACGGGCGGTATCTACTACGCCATGTCCGGCACTCCGTTCAACGTCAGCGCCGACGGCACGCGCCTGGCGGCTCCTGGGAACATCCAGACGGCCGACCAGATTGGCGAATTCAAGTACCTGTACGGGAAGGGCACCAACACGCCTTACTTCGCCCCGACGGGTCAGTTTGCCACCCCGATTCCGACGGCGTCTTCGCCGATCCGGTTCGGCACTACCGGTCGTAACCGTTTCCGTGGCCCGGGCCGCGCCGGTATCGACTTCAACCTGCTGAAGAACTTTGCTGTGACCGAGCGTTTCACCGTTCAGTTCCGCGCGGAAGCGCAGAACCTGACCAACACGCCGCAGTTCGGTAACCCGAGCGCGAACGTGGACGGTGGCAACTTCGGCCTGATCACGAGCGCCAGCGGCGAGCGTCAGCTTCGCTTCGGTGTTCGCGCTTCGTTCTAAACTAGTAGGTTGCTAACCGCAACACAATTCGGGCGCTGGCTTCGGCTGGCGCCCGTTTTCTTTTTGGGCCTCTGGGGGCAGGAAGCCCGGCTGGCAGCCGATGCGCAGGCACGGATGGGGGCCGGAGATTTTGCGGGCGCGGCGGGGATTTATCAGCAGCTGGTGAAGCAGGTGCCGGGGAACCCGGGGTGGAAGCTGAACCTGGGGATTGCGCTGCATATGGCGGGGCGGGACGCGGAGGCGGTGGGGCCGTTGGAAGTGGCGTCGAAGGCGATGCCGCAGGCGTTTCCGGCGCATGCACTGTTGGGGACGTCGTTGTTGCGGCTGGGGAAGGCGGCGCAGGCCGTTGGCCCGTTGCAGCGGGCTGTGACGATGAAGCCGAACGAGGCGCAGGGGCGAAGGCTGTTGGCGGAGGCGTTTTTGCAGAGCGGCCAGCCGAAGGCGGCGGTGGGGCAGTTGGCGGTGTTGACGAAATTGGAACCGGGGGACGCGGGGGCGTGGTTCGTGCTGGGCCGGGCGAATGAGGAGGCGGCGGAGGCGGCGTTCCGGCAATTGGCAAAGGAGTTTCCGGAGTCGCGGGCGTTCCTGCTTACGAC
>CANIFK010000497.1 GCA_947466555.1 Acidobacteriota bacterium
CCCCAACACTGTCTCCCGCAACTCGCCCACCAGCCGTTCAACCTCCTCCACCAGCGCCGCCACCTCTGGCGCGCCCATGCCCGCGGTCGCCTGGCTCAGCCGGGATTGGTTCACCACCAGTTCGCCCACCAGATTCACCAACCGGTCCAGCTTGCTCGCAGGCACGCGCACCGTCGGTTCAGCCGCCCCCGCCTTCGCCGCCACCACCTGCCGCGCGGACTCCACCGCCTCTTTCGCCTTCGCCTCGCCGATCCGGATCTCGCTCCCGTCCTCCACAAAAATGAAAACGTCGCGAATCGCCTCCACCGGCTTCTCGGTCCGCAACCGCGCGTCCCAATGCACGTAGCACGCATGCACATCCATCGCCGCCAGCGCCGGCACCGCGTCCCAATGCGCCCGCACCTGGCACTCGCCCAGCTCCGCCAGTTCGTCCAGCAGCAGCCTCGGATTGGTCCCGTTCTTCAGTACGTCCGGATGCAGCCGGATCCCAATCGCCCACTCCTTCGCCGCCGGCTTGCCTTCCAGCAGCCGCTTGATCTCATCCTTGGCGGAAAGCACCGTCTCCACCAGTTCCGCCGTCACCGGCAGGTTTTCCGTGCGATACCGGTCGAGCGTCGTTTCCACCCCGTGCGTAAACTCGGCCACTGCCTCGAACCCGAACATCGCCCCGGATCCCTTGATCGTATGGAACGCCCGGAATAGCCGGTGCACGCACTCCCCACCCGGCTGATTCACCTCCAACTCCAACGCACTCTCTTCAATCTGCGTCAGCAGGTCTTCTGCTTCCACCAGAAACGTCTCGGCAGGATTCGGCGCGGGCATCTAGCGGCCTCCTTGCAACAACTCGCCGAGCGAACTCCCCAGCCGCCGGCACGCCTCGTCCACCACCCCATCCCCGCCCGTCACCACCACCGGCGTCCCCTGCGCCTCGCCGCTCACCACCGCCGCGCGCAACAGTTGCAGCCCCGACAGGTCACAACTCTCAACCCCGCTCACGTCCACGTGCGGATGTGCCGCCTTTTCCAACAACTCCACCAGCGCGTCGCGAAACGCCTCGGCGCAAGACAAATCAAGCTCACCCGCTACGTCAAGCAGGTCCTCGCGAATTTGGAATTGGGCGTCCATACATCAACCCATCACCTTCTGAATCGTTTGAATCAACTTCTCCGGCTCGAACGGTTTTACGATCCAACCGGTCGCGCCCGCCGCCTTGGCCTCGATCTTCTTTTCCTGCTGGCTCTCGGTCGTCAAAATCAAAATCGGAAGGAATCGCGCCTCCGGCGTCCCCCGCGCCTTCCGGATGAAGTTGATCCCATCCATCACCGGCATGTTCAGGTCGGTCACGATGACCCCCAGCTTCTGCCCGCGCAGCTTGTCTAGCGCGTCCTGGCCATGCTCGGCCTCCAACACCTCAAACCCCGCCTCTTTCAGTGTGAAGCTCACCATCTGCCGCATGGATCGCGAGTCATCGACAATCAGTGCCCGTTTCGGTGCCATCAGAAAAGCTCCACCTCTCCGGCGCTCACGCACGCGGCCGGCTCTCGCTGCTCGCGCATGGAGGTCCGTGTCATCATCGCCCCAATCGCCTCGTGCCCGTCCCCGGCCGTCACATGAAACTCCGCCGCCATCTCCGTCCCCACCCGGTCCAACTCGTTGGCAATGAAATCAAGCCGCTGGCTCGCCCGGTCCTGGAATTGCAACCCGCGTACCGAAGCATGAATCTCTCCCGTCACCCGCTGACTGTCCGCCGCCGCCTCCCGCAGGAACCCCTGGGAGCGGTCCAGAAACACCCGGAAATCGGCGTGCGTGCGAACCACTTCCTGCTTGCTCTCCTCCATCGCCTCCCGGTCGTGCGACGCCAGGTCCACCAGGTCCTCGCAGGACATTGAAACAGAGGATCGCAACTGCTCGATCAGCGTTGCGATATTGGCCGAAAACTCCGTCGACCGCTTCGCCTGCATCGTGATCTCATCGGCCACCACGCCAAACCCCCGGCCCTGCTCGCCCAACTGTGCCGCCTGGATGCGCGCGTTCACCGCCAGGATCCGATTGGAAACCGTGATGTCGTTAATCTGGTCCACCATGTGCGTCACCCGCACAATCCGCTCATCGATCTCTTTCAATCGCTGAATCGCGCTGCGCGACTTCTCGCTCGCCTCCGCCAGCCGGTCCAGCAAATGATGCAGCACCCGCTCGGAACTGCCGATCAACGCGGCGATGTTCGCCCCGTCCTCCTGCCCCGCGCCGCCCCGCTCCTGGCCCAGAAACTGCGTTGTCCGCTCAAAGTTCTGCTGCGACAACCTCGCCGTACTATCAAAGCTGTCGCAAACTTCCTCGACGGCGGTCTCGATCAGCGACTTTGTTTCTCGAATGTGGCGGCTGAGCAATGTGATCGAACTCACGCTGCCAGCCACGGTATCTTCGGCGGTCATGATACTCCCGTGGGCAAGCATTTCTGCCCTCAAAAACAACACATCGACGGACTGGCGAAGAATATTAGGGTCTCCTAATATTTGCCGGAGCAATCCTCTCCTCCTCAGTTTTTCCCCACCAACCCCCTCCCGGCTTGATATAGAATCCCCCAATGCAAATCGCGAAACTCCTCGTCGCCGCTCTCGCGCTTTCCCTCGTCTCCTTCTCACAGGACTCCCGTGGCCAAATCCAAGGTCGCGTCAACGACCCCTCTGGCGCCGTCGTCGTCGCCGCCTCCGTGCGCGCCGTCAACACCGCCACCAACGTCTCCACCTCCGTCACCACCAACTCCACCGGCGACTTCCTCATCCCCTTCCTCGGCCCCGGCGCCTACCGCGTCGAAGTCGAAGCCACCGGCTTCAAACACTGGATCCGCGATGGCATCGGCGTCCAGGTCAACGACCGCGTCACACTCAACATCTCCCTCACCGTCGGCGCCGCCACCGAAACCGTCTCCGTCAATGCCGACGCCCCTCTCGTTGATGCCGCCTCCGCCTCCCTCGGCACCGTCGTCGACCAACGCCGCGTCTCCGAACTCCCCCTCAAAGACGGCAACCCCATCATGCTCTCCTCCCTGAGCCCCGGCGTCATGAACCTCTCCACCGGCGGCTGGTCCCGCCCCTTCGATAACGCCTCCCCCTCCTCCATCGCCATCAGCGGCAACCGCACCGGCACCAATGAATTCACCCTCGACGGCGCGCCCAACACCACCGGTGCCGGCGGCAACGTCGCCTACATCCCTCCCGCCGGCGTCGTCGAAGAGTTCAAAATCCAAACCGCCACCTTCGATGCCGCCAACGGCTTCGCCTCCGGCGCCGTCGTCAACGTCAGCCTCAAAGCCGGCACCAACCAGCTCCACGGCCAGCTCTACGAGTTCTTCCAGAACCCCGTCCTCAACGCCAACAGCTTCTTCAACAACCTCTCCAAGCAGCCCCGCGCCAACATCCGCCAGCACCGCTTCGGCGGCAGCGCCAGCGGCCCCATAAACATCCCCAAACTCTACGATGGCCGCAACAAGTCGTTCTGGATGTACGGCTACGAAGGGATCAAAGACACCTTCCCCCGCCAGACAGTTACCGACACCGTTCCCACCGACGCCGAACGCCGCGGTGACTTCTCCCAACTCCTAGCCGCCGGCTCTCAATACCAGATCTACGACCCCGCCACCATCGCCGCTGCCGCCAACGGCCGCTTCTCCCGCCAGCCCCTTCCCGGCAACATCATCCCCCAAAGCCGCATCGCCCCCCTCGCCCTCTCCGTCCAGAAATACTGGCCCGCCGCCAACCTCCCCGGCACCCGCGATGGCTCGAACAACTACACCATCCTCGTCCCCGACATCGATGACTTCTGGAGCCACGTCTACCGCGTCGATCACAACATCAGCGAAAAGAACCGCTTCTTCCTCCGTGGCGACGCCAACCGCCGCCGTTCCGACACCGAAAACCGCTATGGCAACGATGCCTACGGCACCCTCTACTTCCGCCGCAATCTCGGCGCCGGCTTCGATCACGTCTACATCTTCCGCCCCAATCTCCTCCTGAATACCCGCTACAGCTACACCAAGTACTACGACAATCAGGACCCCCGCAGCATGGGCACCGACATCAAGGCTCTCGGCTTCTCCGACGCCTACGTCAATCAGGTCAAGTCCATCTCCCCCAGCGCCGTCTCTCTCCCCTACATCAACGTCGGCGGCTTCGCCCCCTTGAGCCCCTCCGGCGTCTCCAAGGCCTCCCGCGACATCCACTCCGTCGCCGCCAACGTCAACAACATCATCCGCAACCACTCCCTCAAATACGGCTACGAAACCCGCCTCTATCGTGACTACTCCATCAACCTCGGCCTCAACTCCGGCCGCTTCGATTACGCCGCCGATTGGACCCGCGGCCCGCTCGACAACTCCCCCGCCGCCCCCCAGGGCCAGACCCTCGCGTCGTTCATGTTCGGCCTCCCCACCGGCGGCTTCCTCGACTTCAACGACACCTACGCCCAACAGGCCATGGTCCACGGCTTCTACCTCCAGGACGATTGGAAACTCAGCCCCAAGCTCACCCTCACCGTCGGCCTCCGCTACGAACTCGGTCTGCCCACGACGGAACGTTTCAACCGCACCGTCCGCGGCTTTGACGCCAAAGTCGCCAGCCCCCTTGAAGCCGCCGCCCGTGCCAACTACGCCAAATCGCCCATCGCCGACATCGATCCCGCCAACTTCCGCGTCCCCGGCGGCCTCACCTTCGCTGGCGTCAACGGCGAGAATCGCGGCCTCTGGAATGCCGATCGCAACAACTTCTCCCCCCGCTTCGGCTTCGCCTACCAGCTCGATCGCCGCACCGCCCTCCGCGGCGGCTTCGGCCGCTTCTACGATCTCGATCGCCAGACCGTCAATCAGTCC
>CANIFK010000498.1 GCA_947466555.1 Acidobacteriota bacterium
ATTGAGACGGATTATCCGGAGGTGGCGGCGCGGGTGCGGGCATTATGATGGTTAGCGGACCCTATGAACCGTTCTTTTTTGTTGTTGATGGTGACCGCCCTGACCGCGGGCGCGCAGGAGCATACGCCGGAGCGCGAGAAGAATCCTCTCGCAGGTAAACCGGAGGCGGTGGCGGCTGGACAGAAGACCTACGAGCAGGCTTGCCAGGGGTGCCACGGGGGCGGCGGGCGCGGATCGGAACGCGGGCCGGCGCTGAGCACCGGGCGGTTTGCGCGGGGCGGGATGGACGGGGAGATTTCGCTGAACATTCGCAACGGCGTGAAGGGCACGGGGATGCCGCCGTTCGGGGCGCTGGGCCAGGACAAGGTTTGGGAGCTGGTCAGCTATATTCGGAGCTTGAATGGGTCTGTGGGTGTTGAGACCGTGGCTGGGAACGCGGCGGCGGGGGAGAAGTTGTTCTTCGGGAAAGCGAACTGTTCGGCTTGCCACGGGGTGAATGCGCGGGGTGGGATCGTGGGCCCGGACCTTTCGGCGGCGGGGAAGTTGACGGCGGAACGGCTGCGGGCGAAGATTGTGAACCCGGCTCCCGGACCGCGGAAACGCGGAGATGCGGAGAGCGTTGTTGTGACCGCGAAGACCAAAGACGGCAAGACGCTGCGCGGGATGCGGACGGCGCAGGACACGTTTACCGTGCACCTGGTGACGGCGATGGGCGAGCGGCATATGCTGGCGAAAGCGTCGCTGACGGAGTACAAGGCCGAGACCGGCACGTTGATGCCGAGCGACTACGATAAGCGGCTGACGGCCGGCGAGATTCAGGACGTTGTGGCGTATCTGAAGACGCTGAGTGAGCGGGACCTGACGAAGACGGTGGGCGCGGTGATTCCGGGCGGGTTGACGTTTGAGCGGATCAAGAATTCGGCCGCGGAGCCGCAGAACTGGTTGACGTATTGGGGCGACTACGGCGGGCGGCACTTTTCGGCGTTGAAGCAGATCGACACGCGGAACGTGAAGCAGTTGCAGGCGAAGTGGGCGGCGCAGTTGCCGGGCGAATCGCTGTTGCAATCGACGCCGGTGGTGGTGGATGGGGTGATGTACACCGCCGGGCCTCCGGGACAGGTGGTGGCCCTGGATGCGAAGACGGGGCTGCAGATCTGGAAGTACGAGCGGGCACGGAAGGCGAAGAAGCCGTACGAGAGCAACCCGTTTAACCGGGGTGTGGCAGTACTGGGCAACCGCGTTTTCGTGGGCACGCTGGACGCTGCGCTGGTGGCGCTGGACGCGCGCACGGGGCTGCCGCTGTGGGAGACGCAGGTGGCCGATTCGATGCATGGGTACAGCCTGACGATGTCGCCGCTGGCCGTGAAGGACAAGATCGTCGTCGGCGTGGCAGGCGGCGAGCACGGAATTCGTGGATTCCTGGACGCCTACGACGCGGCGACGGGCAAGCGGGCGTGGCGGTTCAACACGGTGCCGGGGCCGGGCGAGGCGGGCAACGATTCGTGGAAGGGCGATTCCTGGAAGCGCGGCGGCGCGGGGACGTGGTTGACCGGTAGTTATGATCCGGAACTGAACCTGATTTACTGGACGACGGGCAATCCGGGGCCGGACATGGACGCCGAGATTCGCAAGGGCGACAACCTCTATAGCTGCTCCGTGGTGGCGCTGAACGCCGATACGGGCGCGCGGAAATGGCACTACCAGTTCACGCCGGGCGACGACCATGATTGGGACGCGAACGAGGGCGTTGTGCTGGCCGATCGCGTGATTGACGGCAAGCCGCGGAAGTTGATCATGCAGGGGAACCGGAACGGGTTCTTCTATGTTCTGGACCGGACGGACGGGAAGTTCCTGTTTGCCAAGCCGTTTGTGAAGCAGACCTGGAACGTTGGGTTTGACGCCGCGGGCAAGCCGCTGTGGGCGCCGAATTCGAAAGCTACGGCGGAGGGGCAAGTGGTGTATCCGTCGCTGGTGGGCGGGACGAACTGGCAGTCGCCGTCGTACGACGCGGCGTCGGGCACTTACTATCTGATGACCGCGGAGGCGGGACAGAAGTTTATTCAGACGCCGGGCGATTATGAGCCGGGCAAAGCTTACTGGGGCGGGCGCGCGGTGGCGATTGACGAGCCATCGAAGGCGGCGGTGAAGGCGATTGACGCAGCGACGGGGACGGTGAAGTGGCAGGCCGCGGTTTCGCGCGGGTCGCTGGCGGCGGGCGTGCTGGCAACGGCGGGCGGCGTGGTGTTCGCGTCGTCGTCTGAGGGGCATTTGATGGCGCTAGATGCCAAGACTGGACAGTACCTGTGGCGGATGCAGACGGGCGGGACGATTTCATCGTCGCCGATCAGCTACTCCGTCGATGGGAAACAGTTTGTGGCGGTGTCCGCGGGCGGAGTACTGTATAGCTTCGGGTTGCCTGAGTAGTTACAGTTCCAGGCGGCCGAGATACAACATCGGCTTCAGCCGGAACTGCTCTTTGCACTTGAGCAATTGGATGTCAGCGAAGAATTCCACTGCGTCGTCGGAGACGCGGAGGGGTTCTTCGTTGGGGAAATGGACGAGGATCTTCAGCGTGGTTGACTGGATGGAGACTTCCACTTTGGAGGGGCGATAGGTGCGTCCGGCGATGGTGCGGAGGTAGGCGGAGCGGCTGACGAGCGATTCGACGCTACCGGCGCCTTGGTGGGCGACTTCGGAGGGGACGCCGAAGATTTCGACGACGTAATCGGGGGCGGGCGGGTCGATCAAGGAGTTGATCTTGTCGGCGGGGAGCTTTTCGTCGCGCTGGCGATAGAGGGCCTTGGCGTGGCGCATGACGAGGGCGTTGGGAAAGCGGATGAGAAGGTCGGCTTTGGTGGGCAGTTTGGGTTTCGGCGCGCCAATGCCGCCGAGCGGGCCGAGGCCGGAATCCTTGGCGACGTTGTGGTCGGCGCCGGGGATGTCTTTGTAGGTGAGGGGGCGGAGTTCGCGCTTGTACCAGTCGATATTGACGCTGGAGCCTTTGGACCACGGGGAGTTGGTGAGCAGGCGCAGAACGGTTTCCGGTGACCAGTCCGGGAAGCGGACGGAGTTCCAGTCGGCCGCCGAGGCGGTTAACACGAGCAAAGCGAACAATAGACGGGGCATGGCTACTCTCTTAGAATAGGCGCATGCCGGCGCGATTGGGTTTCAGAGAGCGAGAAACCAGCGGGGGGCGAAGCGCCGGGCACGGGAGAGCTGGCGACCGAGGAACCGGCGACGGCGATTCCAATGCAACGAGTCCAATTCGCTGTCGCTGAGTTCGTCTCCCTGCACGGCGAGCAGGTGGAGAGCGGTATAGCTCCAGTAGGTGAACAGCATTCCGGCAATGACGAACGACAGGGAGAAGAGCATGGCGCCGAGGACCTGGCTGATGCCGGAATCGAGATAATAATGCCGAAGATACATCAGATAGTCGTAGACCTGAAGTGCACTCGCGTATAAGTTGTTACGGAACGTGAAAAGCATAGGGACTTCCGATTGGGAGCAGCGCGGCAGCTCCTGATTTGTAAAGCTAAACGAAGTATATGGGCTACGCCGGGAAATGCAAGGCAACTAGGTATATTTTCCCCTCGAATAAGTACGAATTCCTAGGCGCTGGCGCGACAGAATGCGCCTGCGTGTAACTTTTTGTCCAGCGCTAGTAACTACACCTCATCCAGCGGCTTGTCGGCATCGCCGAAGCGTGGCAGGCGAATGTTCATCTTGTCCATCATCGAGAGGTAGAGGCGGCACATCTGGCGGTCCGGTTTCTCGCGGTAATCGAGCACGCGCCCGCCTTTGATGCGGCCGCCGGCGCCGCCGAGGAGGACCACGGGTAACTGGCGGGCTTCGTGGTTGCCAGTTAACATACTTGAACAGTAAAGGAGCATGGAGTTATCGAGGAGAGTGCGCGGACCTTCCTGGATGGCATCGAGTTTGCGGGCGATGTAGGCGAGTTGCTGGAGGAAGAACTGATTGACTTTGAGCCAGTCGGCAGTGTCGGAGTGGGAGAGCAGGTGGTGGATCATGTAATCGACACCGAGGTTGGGGAAGCGGAGTGAGCTGTGATCGTTATTCAGCTTGAGGGTGGAGATACGGGTGGTGTCGGTCTGGAAGCCGAGGACGACGATGTCGGCCATGAGGCGCATGTGTTCGCCGATGTCCTGGGGTATGCCGTCGGCGGGGCGGGGCATGTTGGGTTTGTCGAGGGTGGGACGCCAGCCTTGTAACTCGCCCTTCTTACCGGCGTTGGCGATGCGCTGTTCGACGTCGCGAACGGAATCGAGATACTCGTCGAGCTTGCGTTGGTCGTTGGTGCTGATGTCGCGGCGGAGGCGGCCGGCATCGGCGAGAACGGCGTCGAGAACGCTTTGGTCGGCCTTGCTGGCTTCGTCCTTGAAGAGACGATCGAAGGCGAGCGCGGGGTAGAGTTCGAGCGGGGTGGGCGTGGTGGGCGAACTCCATGAGATGTGCGAACTGTAGAGCATGGAGTAGTTCTTGTGCACGGAGGGGTTCGATTTTTCGCAGGCCAGCACCTGGCTGGGCACCTTCGTGGAGGCGCCGTACTGTTTGGCGAGAAGTTGATCAATGGACGTGCCGGAGCGAATTTCGCCACCGGAGGCGAGCGGCGCGCCGGAGAGCAGGTTGCCGGTCTGGGAGCTGTGAATATTGCCCTTGAGCGCTTCGGCATTGAACAGGCCGCGGATGAAGAGCATCTTTTCGCGGAAGTCATTCAGGGGCGCCAGGACCTGGCCCAACTCCATTTGCTTGCCTTCGCCCTTGGCCCACCACTCCTTGCTGTGGAAGCCGTTGCCGGAGAAGAGGACCGCGAGGCGGACGGGCGCTTCGCTCGA
>CANIFK010000499.1 GCA_947466555.1 Acidobacteriota bacterium
GGAACCCCGCCTCCCGGTCTATCGTTTACACCCGCCGCCGGTACCGCCCAATTTGCCGGAACCGCCTCCGCCGCCGGCACCTTCGATTTCACTCTCCGCGTAGCCGATTCCGCCGGCTGCATTGGCACCGCGCCCTTGCGCATCGTTATCGGCGGCGACCTCGCCGTCCAGCCATCCGTAATGCCCAACGGCACCGTCGGCCGCGCCTATTCGCAACCCTTCGGCCTGAACGCCGGAACAGTGCCGCTCTCCGTAACCGGCGCCAGTGTCGTCGCCGGCGCGCTCCCTCCCGGCCTCACCGTCTCCGGTTCCGCCGGCCTCTGGACGCTCGCCGGCAGCCCCACCCAATCCGGTTCGTATGATTTCACCGTGCAGGTCACCGGTGGCGCCGGCTTCGCGGCCTCGCGCCGATACGTAGTGGCCATAGCGCCCAATTCCACCGTCTCCGCCAGCCCCTCGCGCTTCCAACTCGTGGCCCGCCTCGGCGAACCCGCCCTCCCCGTCCAACGCCTGGACGTCGTGGCCAGCGACGGCGGCAACTATCGCTACCGCGTCTCCGGCAACAACCCCGGCTTCAAACTGGAAGGCGCCACCGGCGAATTCACCACCCCCTTCTCCCTCACCCTCAACATTCAATCCTTCAACAACATCCCCGGCGGCTTTACCGGCTATGTGGACCTGACCGCCGTCGACGGAGTCGCCCCCACCGTCCGCGTGCCCATCGACCTCACCGTCCAGCCCCCGCCCACCCTCCTCGTCACCACCAGCGTCATCACCGTCGCCATGCGGCAGAACGACCCGCCCGTAACCCGCGGCTTCCAGGTCACCGCCTCCGACCTCGCCCTCACCTACTCCATCGAAACCCTAACCCCCATCGGCGGCAACTGGCTCACCCTCACCCCCGTCCTCGGTGAAACGCCCGCCTCGGTCAACGTCGTCTTCAACCCCGTCGGCCTCGCCCAGGGAACCTACTCCGGCACCATCCGCATCACCGCGCACCGCAACGGCGTGCCCGCCATCGGGAACCCGAAAACCATCGCCGTCAGCCTCACTGTCGACCCGGCCAACCCCACCTCCGGCTTCACCGCCTCCCCCGCGGCGCTGTCGTTCACCGGCACCGTCAACGGCCCGCTCCCGGCCGCGCAATCGCTGCGCATCGATAACGCCGGCGGGCCCATTTCCTGGAGTTCCGGCGGCAACGTGCCCTGGATCGGCCTCAGCCAGTTGACCGGCACCACGCCCACCGACGTGCTCGTCAACGTCTATCCCAACGGCCTGCCCGCCGGCACCCACACCGGCGCCTTCACCTTCTCCAGCGGCGGAACCAATGTGTCGGTGCCCGTCACTCTCACCCTCACCGCCGTGCCCCAAACCGGCGATCCCATCATTCGCGTCACCCCGGAAAGCGTGGTCGGCTCCGTGTCCGCCATCAGCCCCCAAACTGCCTGGACCGTCAACGTCGATGGCCTCGGCAAGAATCTCGACGTGCAGTTCAACCCCACCGTCGATTGGCTCCGCGTATCTCCCGAAACCGGTACCACTCCCACCGGCTTTAATATCCTCGCCGACGCCAGTAAGTTACAGCCCGGAACCTATCAAGGATCGGTCATCGTTGTAACTACGAATCCAACTGGACTCAAAACCAGCAGCGTGGTCAATGTGTTGCTCTATGTCTCCGGCACCGGCGGTCCGTCGGCGCCGGGCGCATTACTGCCCAGCAAGTCCACCATGTTCTTCGATTGGCGGCAGGGCTCCATCGTCCCGGCTCCCCAGACTCTTTTCCTCACCTCCTCCGGAGCGCCCGTCAATTGGGACGCCGTCTCCACCGTCACCTGGATCAATCTCTCCCAACGCGCCGGAACCACGCCGAATGAGCTATCCATCAGCGTCAGTCCGCAATTCCTCGGGGCGGGGAACTACCGTGGCGAGATCCGCTTCAAGCGCGGCGCCGAAGACGTGGCCGTTGTCACCGTTCTCCTCTCCATCGGTGGAGCCGGCGCCCTCCGCGCCAATCCCTCCGCCCTCGTCTACTTAGTCGAAACCGGCCGCGATGTCGCGCCCCAGTTATTCGACTTAGGTAGATTTGACTCAACCGTCGCCGCCAATTACACCGTCCGCTCCGCTCCCGATTGGCTGTCTATCTCACCCTCAACCGGAGTAACTCCAGCTCGCCTCGAAGCCGTCATCCGCCGCGATCGCCTCCCGCAAGCCACTACCACCGTCGTCCGCCTGGAAGGCGAAGTGTCCATTGAAAGTGAAGCCGGCGGCGTCCGCATCCCCGTCCTCGTAACCATCGTTCCCCCGCAAGGCTCGCCCACCGGCCGCGAGGCGCCGTGGATTCTCTCCGTAACCAACGCCGCCAGCACCCAACCCGGCCCCGTCGCCCCCGGCGAACACGTCACCCTCTACGGCGGCTTCGAAGGCCGCGAAGTCCGCGTCTGGTTCGATGCCAATCGCGCTCCGCTCCTCGCCCAGGAGGCCAATCAATTGACCGTCGCCGTGCCCTTCGCCCTCGCCGGCCGCGCCTCCACGCGCGTCCGCGTCGAAGTCGATTCCCTCTCCAGCCGTGACCTCGAAATCCGCGTCGTCGATACCGCCCCCGGCATCTACACCGTCAACCGCTCCGGCCGCGGCTTCGCCGTCGCGTTCAATGAGGATGGCTCGAAGAACAGCGAAAGCGGCGCCGCCCCCGGCAGCCTGGCCACGCTCATGCTCACCGGCTTCGGCCAGACAGACCCGCCCGGAACCGATGGCGCCAAGGCCGAAGCCGGCAGCGAACCCCGGCCCCTTGCCCCGGTCTCCATCCAGGTCGCGGGGCTGGTCGGCGAACTCATCGCCTGCTCCACACCAGACGGCGAAGTCCACGGCGCCATCCGCTGCCAGTTCCGCGTGCCCCCGGGCATTGACGCGGGCGACTATCCCCTCCTCGTCACCGCCGGTGGCGTAGCCACGCAACCGGGCGTCGTCTTCCGCGTCAAGTGAAACTCTGGATTCTCTACCTCCTGGCCCTCCTGGCCGTTTGCGGCGCCTATCTGGCGCCCCGCATCGGCCAGGACCCGGCCTACCATCTCTTCGCCGACCAGCGCACGCTGCTCGGCCTCCCGCACTTCTGGAACGTGGTCTCCAACGCCCCGTTCTTCTTCGTCGGCGCCTACGGCCTTTGGGCCTGGCGCCGAGCCCGCTGGCAGCACCATCACGACCGCTGGGCCTGGCTCGTCGTGGCCCTCTCCGGCTTCCTCATCGGCGCCGGCAGCGGCTACTATCACTACAACCCCGACAACCAGACTCTCTTCTGGGACCGCCTGCCGATGACCCTCGGCTTCATGGGCGTCTTCGCCGCCGTCATCAGCGAACGTGTCAGCGCCCGCGCCGGTTGGTGGCTCCTCGGCCCCTTCCTCGTCTGGGGCGTAGTAAGCGTCGAAGTCTGGCGCCGCACCGAGCTCGCCGGCTCGGGCGACCTCCGCATGTACGCCCTCGTCCAGTTCTATCCCATGCTGGCAATCCCGCTGATCCTCTGGCTCTTCCCGCCCCGCTACACGGCGTCGCACCGCGTCTGGCAGATGATCCTCTGGTACTTGGCTGCCAAGATTCTGGAAGCCGCCGACGTGCCCATCCACCAGCTCTTCGGCCAGCAAATGAGCGGCCACGCGCTCAAGCATCTCGCCGCCGCCATGGCCCTCTGGATGCCACTCCGAATGCTCGCCGAACGCGAGCCTACTTCGAAGTAAACGCCGGGTTGTACTGCCCCTCTTCGGCGAACCCGCCCAGCTCCTTCCGCATCGGCGAATGCCTCGGATAGCTCTCGAAAATGTCGCCCTTGCCCAGCACCCGCGGGTCGCCCTCGGCCCGCAACACCGCCTCCAACTGGCGCCGGTGCCGTGCCAACTCGCCCGCGTGGGCTTTGCTCACAGCCAGATTCTCCAAACACGCCGGATCCTTCACAATATCGAAGAACTCCTCCGCCGGCCGCGGCGCCAGCGCCAACTCGTGGAAGCGGTCTTTCGTCTTCACCACCACGCTCTTGCTCGGCCCGTTATCAATATCGGCATAGAACGGCGGATCGCCCGCCGGCCACCGCTCCGGCGCGAAGTTCCGGATATACAAATACTGCTTCGTCCGCAGCGCCCGCGACGGATAACCCAGGTTGTCCCGCCGCGCGTGCGAATGCCGCTCCCGCCCCGCCGTCACCGCCGTGCGCGACAAGTCAATCTGCCCCTGCTTCTTCGACCGCAACGCCCCCAACAAACTCCGGCCCGACATCGCCGCCGGCACCGCCACCCCCGCCGCCTCCAGGAATGTCGGCGCGAAATCGCGGAAACTCACCAAATCGTCCATCCGCCGTCCGCCCGGGATCGCCGCCGGCCACGCAATCGCCGCCGGCAAGTGAATGCCATACTCGTAGACATTCGCCTTCGCCCGCGGGAACGACATCCCGTTATCCGCGCACACCAGAATCAGCGTGTTCTCCAACTCACCGGCCTTCTCCAACGAAGCAATCATCCGCCCCAACTGCCGGTCGAAATACTCAATCTCCTCGTAATAATCCAGCATGTCCGACCGCACCGCCGCCGTATCCGGCAGGAACGCCGGCACCGGGACTTTCGCCGGATCCTTCCCCGCCGCCGCCCCGGACCCGGGCGTGTAGCCCCGATGGGGTTCATGGCTGCCGTACCAGAAGAAGAACGGCTTCTCCTTTGGTTTTTTGCTGAGAAAATCGTCGAAATTCGCGGCGTAGTCGTCGGCGTGGACCGCAAGCGTGCCCTTGTCCACTTTATGTTCGTCGAACGCCGGCCCGGCCGGATTGTGCGGCCACCCGGCGCCCTTGAAGTTGGCCGGCCCTGCGCCCTTTCCC
>CANIFK010000500.1 GCA_947466555.1 Acidobacteriota bacterium
CGGAAAAACCGTGGTGTTCAACGAAACTCCACCAGCCAACCCGCAAGCCGCCACCGCGCCTCCCTGCCCCATCGTCCGGATCAACCCAGCCAGCGTATCCCCGCCCACCGTATCAACAGCCCCACTCCACCGCTCACTTTCCATCGGCCGCGTCGCCGGCGCCGATAGCTCCGCCCGGTCCATCACCTCCGCCGCACCCAACCCCTGCAAATACGCGGCCTCCTCCAACCGTCCCGTACTCGCCACCACCCGGTAGCCCCTCCGTGCCAATAACGCCACCGCAATCGACCCCACGCCCCCAGCCGCACCTGTCACCACCACATCCCGCCCGCCTGGCCGCAACCCGTGCCGCTCTAACGCATCCACGCACTGCATCGCCGTAAACCCGGCCGTCCCAATCGCCATCGCCTGCCGCATAGAAAAAGTCGCCGGCACCGGAACCACAAACGAAGCCGGCACCCGCGCCACCTCTGCATACCCGCCCCAATACTTCTCGCTCAGCCCGCACCCCGTCACAACAACCGCATCCCCCACCGCAAAATCAGCCGAAGCCGACTCCTCCACCACCCCCGCCAAATCAATCCCCGGCACCATCGGGAATGATCGAATGACGCCTGGCGATCCCGTCATCGCCAGGCCGTCTTTGTAATTCAAGCTCGACCAGTGCACCCGAATCCGCACGTCACCCGCGGGCAACCACGCATCATCGATCTCTCCAAAACGGCTCTCTATCCGGCCGTCGGATTTCGTCACCAGCCAGCCACGCATAATGCCCTACTTCTTAACCTTCTTCGCCTTCGATTTCTGGCCCATCGTGAAGTAGTTCACTTCGCTCATATAGACGAAGTCCGCCTTCTCCACAATCTTCCCGTCCACCTCGGAAGCCTTCCGAGCGGCCTGCCATTCCGGATCCGCCTGGAACGCCTTCCACGAAGCTTCCCGCGCTTCCCGGCTCGGGTACGCCAACACATAAATCAGGTCCTTCTCGGAACCCTTCTCTTTATCCGTGGGGCCCCAGAAGCCAACCACTTCCATCCCGTGCTTTTCAAACAAAGCAATCGTGTGCTTCCGGAACCGGTCATGCACGTTTTCCAACTTGCCCGGCATGGCGTGGTAAATCCGAAGTTCATAGAGCTTCCCCGTCGTCTTCAACGAAGGCGAAGGAGCAGGAGTCTGGGCGAAAGAGGTGGCCACAAAGGCCGTGCAGAGCAGTAGCAGCGTACGCATAGGTTTCGAGTATATCGCCCCGGCTACAATGAAGTCTCCCGCATGCAGGACGCACTTCTCAGCGCGCTCGCCCAAGGAGCCCTCCTCCTCACCGCCAACCGCCGCCTCGCCCGCCACTGGCGCATCGTCTACGACGAACAACAAAGGGCCGCGGGCGCCACCGCCTGGCCCGCCCCCGCCATCCGCGCCTGGCCCGATTGGGTCACCGAATCCATCGATTCGCTCTTCCCCGATCACCTCATCCCCACCCCCTTCGCCGAACGCCGCGGCTGGTACAAAATCATCGACGCCGGCCCCCTCCTCGATCAACAAGCCACCGCCGACGGCGCCGCCCAGGCCTGGGCACTCTGCCAGCAATACGAACTCCCCCTCGCCCACCCGTCCTTCGATCAAACCGACGACACAGCCAAGTTCCGCGACTGGGCCCAGGACTTCGAACGCCGCGCCAACAAGAACAACTGGCTCCCCGCCGCCCGCCGTGAACAGTGGCTCGCCGAACAGCTCCCGCCCACCATCCGCGAAGTCTGGCTCGATGGCTTCGACGAAACCACCCCCGCCCAACGCACCCTCATCAACAAGCTCAACCACCGCATTTACGCATCCGCCACCCGCCCCGCCGGCAACATCCAGCGCGCCCACTACGCCGACGCCACCGCCGAAATCCACGCCGCCGCCCGCTGGGCCCGCACCCTCCTCGAACGCGGCGAAGCAAAATCCATCGGCATCGTCGTTCAGAAACTAGCCGACCTCCGCCCCTCCGTTGAAGCCATCTTCGAAGACACCCTCGGCGCCCCCCTCTTCAACATCTCCCTCGGCCGTCCGCTCACCGAATGGCCCATCATCGCCGACGCCCTTCTCCTCCTACGCTGGCTCGCCCGCCCGCTCGACATCGGCAGCGCCGGCGTCCTCCTCCGCTCCCCGTTTCTAAAAGACGCCGACACCGAACGCGCCGCCCGTGCCCAATACGACGTCGCCCTCCGCGCCAATAACGTCCTCGAACTCACCCCCCAAGGCCCGCCCCTCCTGGCCGAAGCCCTCCACCAGGCGCAAGCCCAAATCGAGGCCCAACCCCGCCAACAATCCCCCGGCGCCTGGGCTCGCCAAATCCCGGCCATCCTCGAAGCCGCCGGCTGGCCCGGCAGCCGCACCCAGTCCAGCCCCGAACGCCAGGCCCTCGCCCGCTGGCAGCAGACCCTCCGTGAATTCGCCGCCCTCGATATCGTCGAACCCTCCCTCCCCTTCGCCCATGCCATTTCGCTCCTGAACGACCTCGCCAAAGAAGCCATCTTCCAGCCCGAAACCGCCGAAATGCCCATCCAAATTCTCGAAGCCCTCCAAGCCGCCGGCTCCCGCTTCGATGCCCTCTGGGCCATGGGCATGACCGACACCGTCTGGCCCACCCCCGCCAAGCCCAACCCATTTATCCCCCGCATCCTCCAACGCGAATTCGACCTCCCCCACGCCACCCCCGAACGCGAACTCCGCTTCGCCCGCGAAGTCACGGACCGTCTTCTCCGCAGTGCCAACACCGTCATCTTCAGCCACCCCGAACGCGACGGCGACGAAGAACTCCGCCCCAGCCGCCTGATCCTCGAATACCCCGAAATCCCCCCGGAATCGAACGAATACCCCGGCTACGCCATCGCCGCGCCGCTCGAAGAAACCGCCGACACCACCGCCCCCGCCCTCACCAAGGACACGCCCGTCCGCGGCGGCACCGGCATCCTCGCCTGGCAATCGGTGTGCCCCTTCCAGGCCTTCGCCCGCGTGCGCCTCAAAGCCGAAGAATGGGAAGAACCCGAACCCGGCCTCTCCGCGCTCGAACGCGGCAACGCCCTCCACGGCGCGCTCGCCGCGTTGTGGAATCGATTCAAAACCCGCGACGCCCTCGCCAGAATCGGCGAAAGGGACCGCCGAGATGCCATCACCGAAGCTGCCCAAACCGGCCTCAACACCCTCCCCGCCACCGGCCGCGAACGCCTCCTGGAGCTGGAGCAAATCCGCCTCGAAGCCGTCCTCGCCGATTGGATCGAACTCGATTTCGAACGCGACAACTTCACCGTCGAAGCCATCGAAAGCGAAGTCAAACTCGGCCTCCCGCTCAAAGCCCGCGCCGACCGCATCGACCGTCTCCCCACCGGCGAACTCGTCCTCATCGACTACAAAAGCACCGCCCCCAGCAAGAAGGTGTGGAGCGGCGACCGCCCCGATAATCTCCAACTTCCCCTCTACGCCACGTCGCTTCCGGAGACCCCATCCGCCATCGTCTTCGCCCAACTCAAACGCGGCGAACACAAGTTCGACGGCCTAGCCGCGGCGGATGGCCTGATGCCCGGCGTCAAGCCCCCGCCCCAAGGCTGGCCCGAACAGCTACAGGAGTGGCGCGAAACCATCGCCAGAATCTGGAAAGAGTTCGAAGACGGCCGCGCCGACGTCGATCCCAAGGATAACGGCAAACCCTGCCGCCAGTGCCATCTCCACTCCCTCTGCCGTGTCTACGACACCACCATCCAGCCCGACGCCAGCGACGCCAATCAAAACGACCGATGATTCCCCCCACCCCCGCCCGTCTATACCAACATAGGAGCTAACAAAATGGAAATCACCAATCGCGACCTCACCATCACCCGCCTAATCGACGCCCCACCCGAAGCCGTCTTCAAATGCTGGACCACCCCCAGCCTCATCACCAAATAGTTCACACCGCCCCCCTATGAAACCATCCGCGCCGAAATCGACCTCCGCCCCGGCGGCAGCAGCCTCATCGTCATGCGCAGCCCCGAATGCGTCGAAATGCCCAACCCCGGCATCTACCTCGAAGTCATCCCCAACGAAAAAATCGTCGTCACCGACGCCTACACCTCCGCCTGGGAGCTCGCCGACAAACCCTTCATGACCCTCATCCTGACATTCGAAAACGTCAACGGCAAAACCCAATACACCGCCGTCGCCCGCCACTGGTCCGTCGCCGACCGCGAAGCCCACGAAAACATGGGCTTCCACACCGGCTGGGGCATCGCGACAGATCAACTCGCCGCCCTCGCCGCTACCCTCTAATGTTCCTCCTCGCCCTTGCACTCGCCATGGCCAACCCCGCTCTCACCCTCCGCGCCGAGTGCAAGGGCACCCCCAGCCCCACAGCCGACCTCTTCCTCACCCTGACAATCACCAACACCACCAACGCCCCCATCCCCTTCCCCCTCGAATACCTCCAAAAAACCGGCCCGTCCATCAAACTCACCGACACCCGTACGCAACAACACACTTACCTCCGCACCAACCTCGCCCCCCAGGAACTCCGCCAAAAGAACACCCAAATCCCGCCCCACAAATCCGTCACTCTCGAATGGCTCATCCACCCCGCCGAACTCGAACAATTCGGCACCCCCGTCGACCTCACCGCCACCATAACCCTCGAGAATCTAACCACCACCCTCCCCATCAAGTCGAAATAATCCCAAACACATTCCCCTCCGGATCCACCCCGTCCACCCCGCCCCAAGGCCGCCGCAACAACCGCACGCCCAACCCCTCCAGCCGCGCCACATCCCCATCAAAAATCAACTTAATCGGCGTCTCCTCCCGCACCGGCCCCACCTCCCAATCCCCCTCCA
>CANIFK010000501.1 GCA_947466555.1 Acidobacteriota bacterium
AAGAGCAGGTCGCCGTTGCGGTTGGATTCCTGATTGCCGATGGAGTTGGCCACCTGGCCGCTGGGCATGACGGTGGTGTTGTTAACGATGATTTCCCAGTGATCCGTCTGCCATTCGCAGAGGATTGTGCCGCTGACCATGTTCAGCCCGGCGTACAACTTCCCTCCCCCGGCGCGGTGGAGGTTGGCGATGCCGGTGATCAGGTGCGGGCCGACGCGCGTTGTGTTGGGGACGGCGAGTTCTTTCCACTTGGCTCCGTCGTGGACGTACAGGATCGGGACCGCGACGTTGCGGAAGCGGAGGGAGATGAGTACTTGCCCTTCGTCGTTGAAGGCGAAGCTGTCGTAGCCGCTGGCGATGCGGTTGTCGAGCGTTGTGGCGGTGGCGAGGGTGGCACTGTAGACCAGGAGCTCCTTGGGTTCGGCCGCATCCTTCGGGTGGAAGAAGATGCGCGAATCGCCTACCGAGGTGGAGGCCGTGTAGAGCATGTCACCGCGCGAATTGACGTCAACGGTGCCGGGGGCGTTGACGGTCATCGTACCGACGCGGAGGGGGAAGCGGAGCACCAGTTCGGGCGCGCCGCCGCCGGCGGCGATTTTGGCGATGCCGGAGCCGGTGGTGAAATAGATATCGCCGCCCGGGGCTTTGCGGACGTTCCAGGTGCCGCCGTGGAAGGCGCCGAACCACATGGTGTTATTGCCCCAGAGGCGTTCGCCGTAGGGCATGATGGCGCGGGGACCATCGGGCGTCATTTCGACAATCGACCCGCTGGATCCGCCGGCGTAGACATGGGGCGCGCCGGTGCGGGCGCCGCCGATGAAGTTGACGACGTTGATGGGGGCTTTGATTTCAGCCGTGTCGCCGGAGCGGAGGACGACGCGGGGTTGATCGAGACCGAGTTGGACGATCAACATGTTCGACCGTTCGCCGCGCAGGTAGGCGAAGTACTCGCCTCGGCCGTTAATCGCGCCGCTTTCTACGTCCTGAATGGTTTCGCCGTCCACCTTATCGTTGGCGTAGCGGAAGAGTGGTTTGGGGTCGCCGGTGGGCGGCCAGAGCCAGATGCCGTTGCCCTTGTTGTTGAACGGGTTGGTGTGGAGAAGCGTGCCGTAGAGCGGGTGGTTCCACAGGATACCGGATTGGCTGGAGACCTGGAGGCTTTCGAGCTTTCCGTCGGGGAGCCAGCGGACGAAATACGTATTGTTGTTGTTGAGAACGACGGCGAGGATGACGGTGCCGTCTTCATCGAGCCAGAACGTGGGGTGGTTGCCGCGGCCGCCGGCGAAGCTCCGGACGGTGGAGCCGAGCAGCGGGTCGCCAATGCCGATTAACTTCGTGCGGGTGGCGCCCGGGGTGTGGCGGAAGAAGACCCGATTCGTTCCGGCGGTGACGCTGTAGACGGCGGTGCCGCTCTTGTCGACGCCGAAATCGCCATCGACGGTGAAGGCTCCGGTGATGCCGGGGAGCGTTTCGCTGGTGTTGACGAGGAGGTCCGTGTAGCGGCCGTCGTAGCCGAGGAAGAGCCCGGTGTAACCGGTGGGGTTGAGTTCGAAGCGGAAGTTGGCGCGAACGAGGGAGACGCCGGCGTCGGTGAAGGAGTTCCGGGTTAGGACAAGGCCGCTGGTGGCTTCGGTGCCGGCGAGCAGCGGGGTGTTGTTGGAGATGTGATTGTAGACGCCGGTGGCATCGCCGAAGTTGATTTGGGCACCGTTGATGTTGGTGTCTTCGTAGCTGAGGACGCGGCCGGAGCGGGTGACGGAATGGGTACGGAACTCGGTGGTATAGCTGCCGATGACGAAACGGTTTTGGCCTCCGGGAGAGGTCATTTTATACGTCCCGGCGTTGTAGTCGTAGTTGACCAGAGCGTTAGCGGTGCCATCGAGCGAGGCGTTGAAGAATAACGTGCCGTCGTCGGAGGGCCACAGCATGGTGGGTTTGGCGCGGACTTCGAAACTGGATTTCCAGTTGCGCTCGCGGGACCAGAGACGGCGGAGTTCGTAGGCTTTGGGAACGTTCACATCGACGGGCGCGGTGACGACCCACTGGCGCTGGAGACCGGTTTGGACGTCGCCGTAATTGTAGGTTCCGAGGACCATGGCGCCGCCTTCGGAGGAGCCGGTGAGCATGCCGTTGGCATCGATGCGGGCGACCTGACTGGTGCCGAGGCGGTAGTTCAACACCGACCAGGCGAAGGCCACGCCGGGGATGGCAGCGCCGTTGGCGTCATAGGCGGCGGCGGTGAAGCGCTGCTGTTTGCCGACTTCAAGCGAGACGCGATTGGGGCTGATTTCGACGCGGCTGGGTATGGTTTGGATGGCGGCTTCGGAGAAGAGAGAACCGCTGCGGGCCTGGACGCGGACGGTGCCGAGGGAGCGGGCGGTGAGGGTGCCGCTCGCATCGATCGTGGCGAGGCCGGTGTTGTTGGTGGCCCAGGTGACGGCGCCATTGGGAACGGGGTTGCCCTGGGCATCGCGGACGACGGCGCGGAAGGCCATGGTGCGGCCGACGAGGACCTGGGTGGCGTCGGAAAGGATCTGGATCGAGGCCTGGGACCAGGCGGAGGAGGCGAGGAGGAGAGCGGCCAGGAGGAGGCGCATGGGTTACCCCCAGAACTCGTCGACGGGGGCGAAGCGGCCTTCGTTGGCGCCGACCAGGAAATCGTAACGGCGGCGGGAGGGCGTGTCGAGCAGGCTCTTGGTCCAATCGACGCCGAGGGCGGAGTAGATGCTGGCGGTGATGTCTTCCGGGTAGATGGGCCGGTTGCCGGACCAGCCGTATTCGGTGATGGCGGAACCCTGGGCATCCGTGGCGCCGATGACGCGGCCGCCGCGCATGCCGCCGCCGAGCATGGCGACGGACTGGACGTTGCGGTAGTGGTCGCGACCGCCGCGGGAGTTTAGGGGCCCGGGGGTGCGGCCAAATTCGCCCATGATGACGATGAGGGTTTCGTTGAATTGACCGGTGGCTTTGAGGTCGTCGGCGAGAGCGCTGACGGCGTTATCGAGATCGCGGGTGAGGGTATAAATGCTCGTCCCGGCGGTGAATTGGATGTCGTGCAGATCCCAGCCACCTTGGGTGATGTTGAAGAAAATAGCGCCATTGTTGGCGCGGATGGCGTTGCGGGCGACGATGGCGGCGCGGCCGACGCCGTTGGCGCCGTAGCGGTTTTCGTCGTCGACGGAGAACTTGAAGATCTGGTCGACGACGTCGTTGTACATCATGGCGCGGGCGCGGGCGTAGTAGCCGGCGTAGGTGGCCATGGCGTCGTTCATGGGGGCTTGGCGGAGGGGAGCGTCGAGGGCTTCGAGCAGGCCGAACCGCTTTTCGAAGCGGGCCTGGCTTTGGGCGATGGTGCCGAAGTGGTTGTGGGAGAGCGTGGTGATGCCGGTGCGGGTGGCCGGGGGCATCATTGGCTCATAGAGACCGCCGAGGAATTTGGCGCCCTGCAGCCCGGTCTGGTTGAAGCTCATGAAGGGAGGGAGCAGGCCGGCACTTCCCTTCTCCCGGCCGATGACGGCGCCGATGTGGGGCGTTTCGCCGGCGAGCGCGGGGTTCTGCGAGTGGCCGGTCTGCATGTAGAACTGGCCACGTTCGTGGGCGGCTTCCCAGCCGGCGGCGGAGCGGATGAGCAGCAGGTCGTTGAAATGCTTCGTCAGTTTCGGGAAATAGCGATTGGAATAGACGAAGGGGCCGGACTGGCGGAGATCGATATCGCGCGGGTTCCAGGCGCCGTCCTTGGGGTCGAAGGTGTCCAGGTGGCTGGGACCGCCGTTCAGGTTGAAGAAGACGACGGCGCGGGCGGTGTTGCGGGTGGTGGCGTTGCGGGAGCCGATGGTTTCGGCGTTCAGCAACTGGGAGGCACCGGCGGCGGCGGAACCGAAGAGAAAGTGGCGTCGGGTGGCGGCGTGCATCGGGATCCTCTTTAGTAGTTGAACGTGAAATCGAGCTTGTTGAGCAGCGCCCATTGGAGGTCGCTGAGCCATTGGGCGCGGGGGCCGGAGCGGTACCGGAGCACTGTCGCCATTTCGGGGTCGCTTGGCCAGCGGGTGAGGGTGGCGATGTACATCTTGCGGATCGCCTCTTCGTCGGTGATCGGCATGGCGTCGATGCGGAGCACCTGGTTGCGGCTGGAGATAGCGGCGGAGCTGGTGCCGAGGGAGCGTTGGACCACTTGCGACTCGTTCATGCTGAAGAGGAGGCCCAGGATGGTGGGTTCTTCGCTGCGATCGATCGTGACCCAGTTACCGCGGCCGGCCTGATTGAGGAAGTCGACGACGCGGAAATCGGTGGAGGGTTCGGCAGCGTCGGGGAGCTGGTTGGCGTAGTTGAGCGCGTTGGCCATGCCGGCGATGGTCATGGGTTGCTCGGTCCGGGTGGCGGTGATGAGCGAATCGTAGAGCGCTTCGGCGGAGAGGCGGCGGGGTTCGAACTTGGCGAAGTAGCGGACGTAGACGGGCTGCCATTCGCCTTCGTAGCGGCTGCTGAGTTGGTACGCATCACTGGAGAGCATTTGGCGGATCAACGGCTTCAACTGATAGTTGTTGCGGATGAAGAAGTCGGCCAGGTCTTCGAGGAGTTCGGGGTGGGAGTTTTGGGAGGGGAAGCCTTCGGGGGGCGCGACGGAGGGGTCGGTGCGGGTGAAGTCCCAGGCTTCGGGCGGGTCGACGATGCCGTGGCCGAAGAAGTTGGCCCAGAGATGGTTGACGGTGGCGCGGGCGAACTGCTTGTCTCCGGTGATGATTTCGCCGAGGTCGGCGCGCCAGTTGTCAGATTTCGGCCGGGCCTGGTTGAGGACGAATTGGGGATCGACGACGGCGCTGGTGCGGGCCGGGCGATT
>CANIFK010000502.1 GCA_947466555.1 Acidobacteriota bacterium
CTCCCAGATCAACCGCGCCTCCGTCTCCACGTTCGCCGTCACCCCAGCTTTTCCACAGGGCCGTGCTACCGAATTTTCCACAGGGCCGTGCTACCGAATTTTCCGAGGGCCGGATTTCCCCGTCTTCCCCGATATCCCCTTACTGCACCTGCGTCATCAAAAACTCCCAGATCAACCGCGCCTCCGTCTCCACGTTCGCCGTCACCCCAGCTTTTCCACAGGGCCGTGCTACCGAATTTTCCGAGGGCCGGATTTCCCCGTCTTCCCCGATATCCCCCTACTGCACCTGCGTCTTCGCAAACTCCGTCGCCTGCCGGGTCAACTGCGCCACCGTCTCCGCATCCGCCTTCACCCCGGCCCCGCCCTTAAAAATCATCATCGCGTTCGTCGCCGCCAGCCCATGCCCGCCCGCCGCGGCCTTCTGCCACCACTTCGCCGCCTCCGGGAAATTCTGCTCGGTCCCATTCCCAACGGCGTACAACATCCCCACCATCGCCATCGCTGGCACCGATCCCGCCTCCGCCGCCCGCAACGTCAACGCAAACGCCTCCGCCGGCTTCGAATCCAGCAACCGCCCGCCCTGGCAAAACAGATCCGTCCCCGTCCCGCACGCAGCATAATCGTGCCGATACCCCGCCGCCTTCGCCGTCACCCCGTCCAGCCACTTCTCCCAACCCCCCTCCGGCGCCTTCCGCTCCGGTCGCCCGATATCCCCCCGGAACTCCGGATCTCGCACCGGCGCCAAAAAGTTCGCCGCCATCGTCCGCAACTCGTCGTCCTTGTTCGTCAACAACCCCACCAGCGCCCGGAAAATCGCCGGATCCTGCCGCATCCCGCGCAGCTGAAACCGCGCCGCATAGATCAACCCATCCGCCGCCCCCACCCGGTCGGCCTGCTCCACCCCCGTCTCGGTTAACGCAATCAGAGCCGCCTGCGCTGACGCCGAACGCCAATTCGCATTCACCGTCAACGCCCGAATCGCCTCCCGCCGCACCCCGGCCGACGAATCGGTAGCCAACACCGCCAGCGCCTTCATCGTCCCCTCACCCAAATTCACCTCCGCGCAAGTCCGCGCCGCCGCCGCCCGGACTGCCGAATCTTTGCTAGCAAACAACTTCTCCACCGACCCCGCCTCCCCCACCAGCGCCAGGTCCGGATAATACCCATTCCGCATCACCGGAGCCTTCGCCAGCAAGGCCTTCTCGGAAGCTGACAGCGGCAACGTCCGGTTCCGCAACCGAGTCGCCCAGCCAATGGCCTCATCGTTGCTCGGCGGATGATACGTCCGCGCGCCGTGGTCATCAAACTCCCGGTAGATCACGTGCACGCCCTTCGCCTGCGTCCGGCTGTACCCATCGCGGACGTTGGTCAAGTGGTGCGACAAATCCCGCCGCCCCAGAACCATGTAAAACTGCGGCCCCTTCTCCGGATCCACGGCCTTATCGACATTCGAAGGCATCTTCCACCAGGTCCAGGAATAGGAAATCGCGGCCGCCACCAGGTGCGGATACGCCATCGCCATCTCGCCGGAAATCTTCCCGCCCTCGCCCTTGCCGTACATATAGACCCGCCGAGGGTTGATCGGATAGGTCTTCAACGCCCACGCCAGCAGCTTCTGAATCGGTTCATGGTCCATCGGCCCAAACTTCTGCCCCTGCGGATGCCCGGCAATCAGGACATACTGGTCCAATAAACCCTGCCGTTTCAGTGCCTCGCGAACGGGATAGATCTCATCGCCAGTCGGCCGGTCGTGTTCCGGGAAGCAAAGAAACAGCCCCACCTGCCCGGAAGGATTCGCCGGCGCCTCGGCCACGTAGCGGATGATGGTCTTCCCATCGGCGTCTTTTAACTCCTTCTCCTCGGCGCCAAACGCCGCCAGCAGAGTCATCCCAAACAAAGTCGTCAATCGCAACAGGGTCTTCATGGTGAGGTACCGTTTGACGACTATACTCCACCGCCCCCACCCCTCACAATCGCCGATTGACGCTTTGATATAATAAGAGCGAGAAGGCCTGTCCTCTGTCGCCAATCCGGCGGCAAAGTGTCAGGCCTTTTCCCATTCCGGGACGCCGATCTTGCCAACCCATCGTCGCCGCTCCCGGCCCGTTCTTTCAAAACCGAATACCCCGTAATTGGTGCCAGGCACCAATTTAATCTCTCGGCCCCATCGCCCCAAACTGCAATCCACAGGAATCGCAGGACCCTCCCACAAGTGATAGCAAACAAAGCACAACGACCCCATCGGCCCCAGCCCCCCGGGTCAACTCCGACATCCCGAATACCCGCGAATCACGGAGCCGTAGGACCCTCCCACAACCCGTTGAAAACACAAGGCTAACCCCCACCCACCGAGAACCCTCCCGCAAACCCAAACACCCCACCCTCCCGCGAATCACAAAATACGCAGGACCCTCCCACAAACCACTGAAAACAAAGCAAAAGGGCCACCCTCCGCCCACCGGAGACTGGCCCCTTCAAACAACCAAAACCCAAAAAACTACTGGTTCACACCGCTACACAGGAATCCGCCGTCCACCGCGATGCACTGCCCCGTGATGTAAGACGCCGCCGGCGAAGACAGCAACAACGCCGCCCCAATCAACTCCTCCCGCTGCCCAAACCGCTTCATCGGCGTCCGCAACAGGAACTCCTTCCCGCGCTCCGTCCCATCGAGCAACGCCGCGTTCAGCTCGGTCCGGAACACCCCCGGCGCGATCGCGTTCACGTTGATCCCCTCTTTGGCCCACTCCACCGCCAACTGCTTCGTCAACTGCAACACCGCCGCCTTCGATGTCCCGTAAGCCGTCACTTCCAACAGCCCCACATACGAGCTCAACGACGCGATATTCACCACGCGCCCCGCCCCCGACGCCTTCAACGGCTCATAAAACGACTGGCACGCCCGCAACGTCCCCGTCACGTTAATGTCCATCAGCCGGTTCCAATCCGCCTCGGCCACATCCTTGGTCGGCTTCCGGAACGTGATCCCAGCCGCGTTCAATAGGATGTCCACGTGCCCCAGCGAGCCCAACACTGCATCCCGCAGCGCGTCAATCGACTCCCGGTTCTGCACGTCGCACGTCTGCCGTACCGTCTTTCGGCCCAGCGCCTCAATCTTGTCGCAAACGGCGTCCAGCTCCGCCTGCCGCCGGCCCGTCGGAACAACATCCGCGCCCGCCTCGGCCAGCCCCAGCGCCATCATCGCGCCAATGCCAGACGTTCCGCCCATCACCACGGCAACTTTGCCGCTCAAATCCATGAAGTTTTTGACCATATCCAATGGCAGTATATCAGCCGATTACCGCATCAGAGCCATAAAACCGGGGTGCGCGCGCAGCGGATCAAACATCGGATCAATCCGCGGCAAGCTCGGATTCACACACCCGCTCGCCAGGCACGCCTGCATCAGCCGCACCGCCTCGTCGTTCTCGCCAATCCCCAGATGCGCCACCGCCCGCTGCATCGGCGAAACATGGCTCATTCGCGCCAGCTCGTCCATGCTCTTCACAATCTGCCGCGCCTCGTCCACCCGCCCCGTCTTCCCGTACGTGTACGCCAAACCCATCGATACCATCGGCTGATTCAACCCCGCCGCCTTCGCACGCCCCGCGATCAACGACGCCAACCGCCACTCCCCCGTCGCCCAAGCCGGTAACACCAGCAGCCCGTACCCCGTGCCATTCTTCGGCGCAATCCGGATTACCCGCCACGCCTCCCGCTTCGCCAAATCGTACTGCCGCGACAAGTAATAGTGATGCGCCAAAATCTGCCGTCCCAACAACAACGTCGGATCCCCCTGCACCGCCCCGCGCAAAATCCGCTCCGAATCCGTGAACCGCCCCACCCGCGCCAACAACTGCCCCGCCAGCAACTGCAAACTGATACTCCCCGGATCGGACTGTAATACCTCCCGCGCCAGCCGCTCCGCCTTCAACTCATCCTGATCCGCATACGCCGAAACATACGCCTGGATCATCCGCGCGTCCCCGTTCTCCGCCTCCAGTTCCAACGCCTTCCGCGAATACTCCCGCGCCCGCTCCCACACCACCCGCGGGTCTTCCAACTGGTTGATCCCCACCACCGCATAATGCAGCGCGATCCCCGCATACGCCCCCGCAAACCCCGGGTCCGCCGCCAGCGCCCGCTGAAAGGAATCGACCGGGCTCCCCCGGCGCGACGTCAACGCCTGCGCCCCTTCCAGATAGGCCAGATACGCCTCCCGGTTCGCCGGCGCCTTCCGGCTCAACAGGTTCCGCCGCCGCGCGCCGCCCAGCTCCTGCAAAGACACCGCCGCATATGTCGCAATCTCCGACTGAATCTCCGCCAACTCCCCCGTCAGCTCGTGCGCCCAAACCGCCTTGCCATCCTGCCGCAACTCCGCCCGGACCTTATCGCCCTCAATCGTCCCCGACAGCGTGAAATCCGCCCGTGTCCCGAACGCCGTCGGCTGCACTACCTGCACCTGGATGTTGTCCAGCCGTCCCAGGCTTGCCGCCACCTCCGCCGCGAACGCGCCCCCGACGCCCGACGAAAACGGCATCACCGCGATCGACTTCGGCGCCTCCGCCGACGCCTCCTCCTCCGCCATCCAGAAATCCCACTGCCGCTTACCGAACCCCACCGTCGCCGCCAACACCGCCATCGCCACCGCCGCCGCCACCCACCGCCACGCCGGCGCCCGCCCCGGCACAATCTCCGGCGCGATCTCCTCGGCCGCCACCGGGGCCACAAACTGGTACCCCACTTTCGGCAGCGTCTCTATATAAACCGTGTCCCCGCCGACACCCGCCAGCGCCTTTCGCAACTGGAATACGTGCTGCGTCAGGTTGTTCTC
>CANIFK010000503.1 GCA_947466555.1 Acidobacteriota bacterium
ATCCCCGTGTGATCGCCCGCGTCCAACGCCACCTCGGAATCAGCGAGCGCCTCAACTGCGCCATCGACATCGGCTGCGGCGCCGGCCTCTCCACCCGGCCTCTGAACACGATCGCCCAAACCGCCGTCGGCATTGAGCCCTTGGAACCCATGCTCGGCTGGACCCGCGAGGTCGCGCCGGACTCCCGCTTCCTAGTCGGTCTCGCCGAACAGCTCCCGCTCGCCCAAGCCTCCGCCAGCCTCATCACCGCCGCCGGCTCTCTCAACTACGCCGACCTCGGCCGCTTCTTCCCCGAAGCCCACCGCGTCCTCGACGCCACCGGCCGCATCGCCATCTACGACTTCTCCCAAGGCAAGCGCATCACCGGCAACCCCGCGCTCGAGGAGTGGTTCCAGACCTTCATGCAGCGCTACCCCCCGCCCCCCTTCTCCGGCCGCCCGCTGAACCCCGAACTCCTGGAACCTTTAGCCACCGGCTTCCGCCCCATCGGCTCGGACTACTACGAAGAGTCGTTGACGCTGACCCACTCGTTCTACGTCGACTACGCCATGACCGAAACCAACGTCGCCGCCGCCGTGAAGTCGGGCGTGGACGAAGAGTCCATCCGCCAGTGGTGCGCCGAGTCACTCAAACCCGTCTTCGCCGGCCAGCCTCAAGAAGTCGTCTTCACCGGCTACATCGCCTACTTCGCCAAGACCTAGGGGCTTCGGCGTTCCGACGCTACGCCGTTAGGCAGTAGCTTTCCACGCTCTGTCGATTCGACAGCGTCGGAAGAAAAGTGGCGTGGCGAAGTCGTACGGCAAAGTGACCTTTCCCAGAACCGTATAGTGGAAGCATGTGGAACGAGCTGCGCGGTTTCTGGCGGAACTACACGCTCTCGTGGGCGCGGTTGGGCAAGGATCGACGAGCGTGGCCGGTCTTCGTTCGCGGCACATTCCTGCTGGTATGGATTCCGTTTTGCTTACTTCTCAATGCAGGGCTGATCTTGCCCAAAGGACAGCGAGCGCCGCAGTTCTTCTTTAACTCACTTGTGTGGGGTCTGGGCTTCATAGCTTTTCTCGGCATTCGCCGATTGAATCGGCGTGACGACGCCTTTCTGAATATTTCCATTACCGGTGTCGAGTTCGCCGCACCGACATCGAATGAGATTGATTCCAACGTATGTGCCTATCTTGGCGAGCGCATGCTGATTGTCAGTTCGCTCCTCGCCCGGGCGCTCAATGAGATCGCGGCTCATGCTGATAACCGGCCAAGTCCCGATAACGTGGCACGGCAAGTGCTCAAGCAAACCCTCAGGCAACGGGAATTATGGGTGAAACTGGAACCCGCAGAAGCAGAACTTGCCGCCCTGCCACAAGGCGATTGGAGTCCGAACGATAACAATCTTGCGCTCGAGTGGGCGGAGCAGCTCAGGCTTCTTCGTTGGGTCTTTCAACTAGACGGCGAACTCCAGCCTTTAGCCTTGGTCCCGCATTGGGATGGTCTTCTCACTCGGGAGTTCCTGGTCGGATCCCGCATTGAGTCTTTCAATCTTTCCCGCACGCCTTGGGAGGTTCGATTGGAGCGCGACTCCGCTCAACTGTATCTAGCACGAACTCTCGCCGAGCTGGAGGCCCGCAATCTACTCCCTCCGACATTAGCGATAGAAGGCTTGCCGGAACTAAGAGCCAGCTTGGCCGGGGCCTCCACGGATCTTCTTGTTGGCGAGCAGGCCATAGAGGAACTGTCTGAGACCGACTTACGCACTTTCTCGGCAACCGCTCTTGCTCGGTTTAACTACGCGGCCTATCTAGCTGAGTTACTCGAGACATCGGAGGTGATGTCTTTTTCCCATTGGCTCCAGCGTCCGTTCGAGTCGGGGCCCTAGTTTGCCCCCATTGCGAGTCGAGTTCCAATTGACCTTTCCGACCATCTCAGAAAGCCGGGGATAGGCCCAAGGGCAGATACGTGACGCAACGCCGGCATACGGCGGTAGCACTCAGCACCGCTGATGGCCCGCAATATAGAATGCCCGTCATGACCCGCCGGGACTTTCTCTACCAAGCCAGCACCATCACCGCCGCCGCCGTCGGCTCCACCCAGGCCCTGCTCGCGCAAGCCCGTGCGCAGGCCAAGCCGCTCAACCTCAAAATCACCGACCTCAAAACCTTCATCGTCAACCGCGGCGGCACCAACGGGTCCAACTACGTCTTCGTCAAGATCTACACCAACCAAGGCCTAAGCGGCTTAGGAGAAGGCTCCGTCACCAGCAAGGAGGCCACCGTCGCCGCCGCCATCGAGGAACACAAGCGCTACCTCGTCGGCAAGGACCCGACCGACATCGAAATGCATTGGCAGGCCATGTACCGCTGGCCCCGCTGGCGCGGCGGGCCCATCTTGAACTCCGCCATCAGCGCCGTCGAAATCGCCCTCTGGGACATCCTCGGCCAGGCGCTCGGCCAGCCCATCTGGAAGCTCTTGGGCGGCAAGGCCCGCGAGCGCGTCCAGATGTACGTCCACGCAGGCGGCAGTGGGCCGCAGGCCTACGCCCAGTCCTGGCTGCAGGCCAAGCAGGAAGGCTGGACCGGCTGCAAGGCCGCCTTCATCACCACCCACAACGACGTCGTCGAACCCATGAGCTCGGTCACCGAAGGCATCGCTAACCTGAAGGCCGTCCGCGAAGCCGTCGGCCCCGACTTCCGCATCTGCATCGACCTCCACGGCATCGCCACCCCCACCATGGCTGTCGATTTCTGCCGCCGCGCCGAAGAGTACCGCCCCTTCTTCGTCGAAGAGGCCACGCAAATCGAGGACCTCGACGAACTCGCCCACCTCCGCTCCTCCACCCGCATCCCGCTCGCCACCGGCGAACGGCTCTTCACCAAGTACGGCTTCGCCCCGATCTGCCAACGCCATCTGGTGGACTACGTCCAGCCCGATGTCGTCCACTGCGGCGGCATCCTCGAAATGAAGAAGATCGCCACCATCGCCGAAGCGTATCGGATCGAGCTCGCGCCCCACAATCCCCAAAGCGAGGTCAGCACGCTCGCCTCCCTCCACGTCGATTTCTGCACCCCCAACTTCGCCATCCAGGAGATCACCCACCGCGGCAACGAGCAGTATTGGAAGGACCTCTTCTACGGCGGCGGCATCACCTACACCAAGGGCTTCGCTCTGCCGCCGGACCGCCCCGGCCTCGGCGTCGATCTCGACGAAAAGGTAGCCGCCCAGCGGCCCTACAAGCCCCACACCCGCCAGCAGCTTCGCTTCCCCGATGGCGGCATCGCCGACCACTGAGGATATACTGACCGCATGTGGAAACCGTGGGCCGTTCTGGCCGTAGCTTGTAGCCTAGGCGCGGCCGATATCGCCGCCAGCATGCAGGAGATGATCGCCAGGAACGAGGTGCCCGGCGCGGTCACCGTCGTCGCCAACCGCGAAGGCATCACCCATCTGGCCGCCACCGGCCATGCCGATGCGGCCAAGTCCCACCCGCTCACCAAGGACTCCATCTTCTGGATCGCCTCCATGACCAAGCCCGTCACCGCCGTGGCCGTGATGATGCTCCAGGATGAGGGCAAGCTGTCCATCGAGGATCCGCTCGAAAAGTACATCCCGGAGTTCAAGGGCAACGGCGTCACGCTCCGCCACATGCTCACCCATACCTCCGGCATGGGCGAAGCCACGCCGGCCGAACTGGCCTCGGCGAAGACTCTGGCCGACATGGTGCCCATTTACGCCAAGAAGCCCGCTGGCTTCACGCCGGGCGCCCAGTGGCGCTACTGCCAGTCCGGCATCAACATGCTGGGCCGCGTGGTGGAGGTGGTCTCCAAAATGCCGCTCGACCAGTTCATGGCCAAACGGATCTTCAAGCCGCTCGGCATGAAGGACACGACGTTCTACCTGACGGCCAAACAGATGAAGCGAATGGTGACCCCGGCGGCCAAGGGCGAGACCGGTCTCTCCGACGCACCCATCGGCCTGCTGGCCGGCAAGCCCGCCACGTCCAAAGATCGTTTTCCCGCCGCCAACGGGGGCCTGTTCTCCACCGGTCCGGACTACGCCCGCTTCGCCCGCATGCTCCTCCGGGGCGGGGAACTGGACGGCAAGCGCTACCTGACCAAGGCCTCCTATGACCTCATGACCACCATCCAGACCGGCGACCTCAAGGCCGGCTTCATCCCCGGTCACGGCTGGGGCCTGGGCGTGGGCGTGGTGCGCGAACCGCAAGGCCAGACGGCGCTCAACAAATCCGGCACCTTCGGCCACGGCGGCGCGTTTGGCACGCAAGCCTGGATCGACCCGCAGAGCGGCGTGGCGCTGATCCTGATGGTCCAGCGCGCCAACTTCCGTAACTCCGATGACTCGCCAGTCCGGCTGGCCTTCACGCAGGCCGCCCTGGGAGGCAAGTAGGGCAGTGGCCAAAAAAGGGCGCCTCAAGAAGCTGGGAGTCAGCTTTCAAGAGCGGCTGCTGAAACGGTACTTCGTCCGCTGGCACATGAGTCTCATCCTCATGGCCACGGTGGCTAGCGGCCTGCTGGTCGATAAGGCGCTGCTCCACATGGGCTTCAGCACCATGAGTTGGCGCTATGCCGTCAGCGTGCTGGCCGCGTATGGCTTCTTCTTCCTTGCCGTCCGCATGTGGATCTGGTACGCCGCCGGGGTCGCGGTGACCATCAGTCTCCCGGACTTGAACGGGACAGGCGACATTGGGATCCCCAACGTCGACCTTGGCGGCGGCGTGGAAGGAGAGGCGGGGTTCACCGGGTTTGCAGGCGGTGACTCGGGCGGTGGTGGCGCCTCCGACCTCTTCGATACGCCGCTCGTGTCCTCGGGTGGAGGCGGCGGAGGAGG
>CANIFK010000504.1 GCA_947466555.1 Acidobacteriota bacterium
CCGGCCTCACCCTCGCCGCCCTCTGGCAACCCCTCGGCACCCGCACCAACCGCAAGCTCCAACAATCCGCCGCCCTCGGGCTAGTAACTGCCCTCGCCCTCTTCCTCGCCGCCCAAACCCGTCAAAGCTGGGACCTCTCCGAGAACCGCGCCAACTCATTCCTCCTCGCCGATGAACTCGCCCTCCGCTCCCTCCCCCATCCCCTCAAAATCACCCCCCGCCTCGCCCCCGAAGATGGCCGCCGCGTCGATCTCGAACGCAGCGCCTTCTCCAAACTCCGCCGCCTGCTCCCCAACGTCGAAATCGAGTTCCAATCCGCCACCGCTACCGGCCTCTTCGAACAAGCCGCCGCCGGCTACGGCGAAATAACTTACACCTACAACAGCCGCTCCGAAACCAACCGCGTCGCCACCGCCGAAGGCGTCCTCGAATCCATCTACGCCGTCACCGGTCTCCAACCCGCCAACATCCCCGAAACCCCCTTCCGCGGCCACCCCCTCGCGGTAACACCAACGGGCGCCGTGGCGTTATTCTATTTACTATTCCCCGGCTTGACGACACTAAGCGCACTCTATGTGCGCCGCCGTTTTCAATAATCTCTAGTCCCCAAAGGGTCCACATGAAAGTTCTCCTTGTTGCGGCCGCCGCATTCCTGGCCATCCCTCTCCTATCCGCGGAGAAAAAGATCGACCTTTCCAAGGAAACCCCAGGAAAAACGCCCAAAACCTTCCTGCCCATGGTCGGCACCTGGGTCGTCGCCGCCGATGGCGCCGACAAGGTCATCATGGTCGATGGCCGCCCCTGGGTCGCCAGCAAGGACAACCCCACCAAGCTCCTTCTCCAAAGCGCCCGCAAGCTCTACGGCACCGCCAACGAAGAGCTCATGGACAACGCCAAACAGTTCGCCTACTTTCCCGTCGCCGTCCTCAACGGCGTCGACAACTTCGCCAACGGCACCCTCTCCGTCAAGTTCAAAACCGTCGGTGGCGATGCCGACCGCTGCTCCGGCATCCTCTTCAACGTCAAACCCAACGGCGATTGGCTCTCCGTCCGCTACAACGACACCGAAAACAACATCGCCTTCTGGGAGTTCCACAACGGCATCCGCCGCCCCCTCAAGTTCAGCGATCGCGCCAAGCCCTTCCCCCTCGATCGCGCCGCCTGGCACGAACTCAAACTCACCATCGATGGCGCCAATCTCCGCGCCTATCTGAACGGTGCCCTCGCCCTCGAATACACCCTCGGCAGTGAGCCCCAGCCCGGCCGCAAAGGCCCGCCCCACGCCGACCTCTACCCGAAGAACAACCCCGTCCTCCGCCCCCCCGTCGCCGGCAAAATCGGGCTCTGGTCCAAAACCGATAGCACCAGCTATTTCAAAGACTATACCGTCGATGCCCACTAACCCATGAAACGTCTTGCCACCCTGCTTGCGGTAACCGCCGCGCTGGCCCAATCCCCCAATACCGCCTCCCTCATCGTCCTCGTCCAGGACCCCGCCGGCCAGCTTGTCCACGACGCCCAGATCACCCTCGCTAACTCCGCCACCGGCGCCGCCCGCTCCGCCGTCACCGCCGCCGATGGCGCCGTCACCCTCCCCGCTCTCCCCCTCACCGGAACCTACACCCTCTCCGTCTCCAAGCCCGGCTTCGCCACCGAAGAACGCCCCAATATCTCCCTCCGCGCCGGCGAAACTGCCACCCTCCGCGTCAAACTCGCCGTCGGCACAGCCAAAGCCGAAGTCACCGTCTTCGGCACCGTCGAAGGCGTCCGCGCCGACCCCCAGCTCGGCCAACGTCTCGATTCCGCCCGCGTCGACCAAACCCCCATCCTCGGCCGCAAAGTAACCTCTCTCCCGCTCCTCAACGCCGCCTTCCGCCAGGCCAAAGGCACCGGTGACCTCTTCGTCAACGCCACCTATTTCGTCACCGGCGTCGGCGGCCGTCGCCAGTCCACCGTCACCCTCGATGGCGCCAATAACGATGAAGCCTGGGGCCGCCAAACCATGATCGCCACCGTCCCCGTCGGCGCCATTCAGGAGATGACCGTCCTCTCCAACGCCTTCTCCTCCGAGTTCGGTTGGACCTCCGGCCCCGCCATCAACATCGTCACCAAATCCGGCACCAACGAGCTCCACGGCGAAGCCCTCTACATGAACCGCCCCGGCGCCATGCAGTCCAGCTCGCTCTCCACCAAAGGCTACTGCCCGCCGTCCGTCCCCTCCTGCGTCACCCCGTCCAGCCTCTCCGACATCAGCCCCGTCAACATTCCCGATTCCCTCCAACAACTCTCCGGTTCCGCCGGCGGCGCGCTCGTTAAGGACCGGACGTTCCTCTTCGCCACCGCCGACTACACCCGCCAGAACCGCACCGCCTTCCTCTCCTCCACCCTCCCCGCCTTCGTCCTCCCTACCGATGGCCGCCTCGATGTCACCGGCCACTACCGCCAGGCGCTCGCCAACACAAGGCTCGATCACAAACTAACCACCCGCCAAACCCTCATGCTCCGCGCCAATATGGACCGGTTCTATGACGACAATCCGCAGGACGCCGTCGGCGGTACCAACGCCCCCTCCGTCGCCCGCAAATACTCCCGCCAGTCCTGGACCACCCAGGCCAACCACACCGCCGTCCTCTCCCCCAATCTCCTCAACGAGTTCCGCTTCGCCTTCCTCAATGGCGACCCCGTCACCCGGTGGGAAGCCCAAACTCTTTCCACGTCCTACACCCGCGCCGGCGCCGTCCCCTTCACCACCGGCCAGTCCCGCGCCGCCAGTCTCTACGGCCGCCAGGCCCAGTTCGCCGACACCCTATCCTTCACCCGCGGCCGCCACAATCTCCGCCTCGGCGGCAGCCTTATTCGCCACACCTCCGGCGGCTTCGGCAGTGAACCCGGCACCGCCATTCTCGGCACCTTCACCTTCCGCAACACCACCACCGCGCCGCTCAATCAGCTCACCCTTGCCGACGTCCAGCAGTACACCCAGCCCATCGATTTCGGCGTCAATCGCTACGATCTCTCCCAATGGCTCATCACCGGCTTCGTCCAGGATTCCATCCGCGTCCGTTCCGATCTCACCCTCGACCTCGGCCTCCGCTACGATCATCAAACTCTCACCCAGGCCAATACCAACATCGCCCCCCGCGCCGGCTTCGGCTGGCGTCCCCTCGGTAACGCCCGCCTCTCCATCCGCGGCGGCTATGGCATGTACTACACCCAGATCCGCTCCAACCTCGTCGCCGGCGCCCTCGTCAACGGCCTCGACGGCCTCACCACCTACACCGCCGTCCCCGGCCAGTTCGGCTTCCCCACCTGCCTCACCGGCGCCTGCCTCCCCCTCGCCTTCGACCCCAAGACCCTCCCCGCCTCCCAGCTCCCCGCGCGCGACATCACCATCCGCGCCGGCCAGCGCGCGTTCTATCAATCGCAGTTCACCCGCTACGGCCTCAACTTCGACCGGCTCCCCAACTACCCCACCGAACTCGTCAATCCTCGCAGCCAGGTCCTCTCCATCGGTGCCGAACGCGAACTCGCCAAGGGCCTCTTCCTCGCCGCCGATTACGTCCGCCAGCACGTCTCCAACCTCGAACGAACCGTCGATATCAACGCCCCCTCCGTCTTCGATCGCAGTGCCCCCGGCCAAACCCGCACCGTCGCCGCCGCCAATCTCACCCGCCCCATCCTCCCCGTCAACGGCGGCGTCCGCCAGGTCAACGTGTTGACCAATCTGGGCCTCGCAGATTACAACGCCCTCCAAACCCAGTTCACCTATCGCGGCAGCCGCCGCATGTACGCCGCCGTCAGCTATACCCTTTCAAAAGCCACCAACACCAGCGAACCCGACGGCAACGGCGTCGGCCCCAACGAAAGCAACCTGGTCGCCCTCGGCGAAGTCGAACGCGGCCCCAGCCTGCTCGATCAGCGCCATCGCGCCGTCGTCACCTTCAGCTACCAACTCCCGCTCCGCATCTCCGCCGGCACCGTCTCCCAGTTCGCCTCCGCCCGCCCCTTCACCGCCACCACGGGCATCGATAACAACGGCGATGGCCTCAATAACGATCGCCCCGTCGTCAACGGCCGCATCCTCCCCAAATCCGCCTTCCGCTCCACCCCCACCGCCGATGTCGGCCTCTTCGTCGAAAGCCGTCTGCACGTCTCCGATCGCTCCACCCTCCTGCTCCGTCTCGAAGGCTTCAATCTCTTCAACCACGGCAACTTCCTCGGCCGCGGCCAAACCGTCTACGGCGATGCCGTCGCTCCCGCCCCCACCTTCGGCCAGCTGGCCCCCGTAGGCACGACGCCCAACGCCATTCCAGCCTTCGCCAATATCGATCCGCCGCGCATGTTCCAGCTCCAGCTCCGCTGGCTCTTCTAAGAGCCGCCCTACGGAATATCCACGTCCCGTTTTCGGGACGTCTCCACCGGCCGCGTCTCCGTCAGTACCAGCAGCGTCTTCCCGCTCGCTGTCTCGAAAATCTCCACATTCGGCACCACCTGGCACGCCGCCGCCACTCCCTCCGGCAGATTCCTCCCGCCCGCATATCCATACATCACCACCGCTCGCACCGGCGCCTTGGCTTCTTTGCTCTTCCGCTCTTCCGCCTTCAAATCCAAAAACGCAATCTTGCCCGCGCCCAGCTCTTCCAGCACCCGCTCCTTCAGCAACTCCCCCTCGGCCCCCAAAAACCGCAGCGTCACCTTGCACGGGCCCGCCGCACCACCCCGGCCGCTCGCAACGGCCTCGTTCAGTACGTTAATCCGCGCCGTCTGCCCCGCCGCCAGCCCCACCACCGCGAACCCCACACTGGTCTGCTGTCCCGCGCATGCGCCGGC